>WHTV01000059.1 GCA_009377535.1 Kiloniellaceae bacterium | reverse complement strand
GGCGAAGTAGGTCGCGATGGGGTGCGATCGGCGCAGGCCCGCAACATAGATGTGTCGGGCCGAGGTACAGAGCCTGACGGCCTGTTCCACCTGTTCCGGACGGACGTCGCGCCGCAGCGCCTCGAGGGAGGTGATCAGGGTGTCGATGCAGCCGTGCAGGCTGTCCGCGGCGCCGCTGGCCCGGTTTTCCGCATGGCTTTCCTCGTAGACCTGCTCGCGGTAGAGCGCGCCGCCCTCGATGAGCCGCAGCTTGAAGACCTGCTGCATGCCGCTGAAGCCGTCGTAGCCGAACTCCTTGGCGAAGCGGATGACGGTGGAGGGCTGAATCTTCAGCCGCTCGGCGATGGCCGCGATGGTCTGCAGCGCGAACTGGTTGGGCTCGTCCAGCGCCAGCCGGGCGATGCGCTGCAGGTGGGGGCTGAGGTCGTCGAAGCGGTCGCGGATGCGCTCGCGCAACGCGTCGAAGGGCTCCGGGGTGCCGACTCCGTTTTCGGTGATGACCTGCCTCATGCCCCGAAGCTGAATGAATTTTTCTTCAATTTCAAGAACAAAGCACCTTCTGGATTAGGCTGGCGCGCTATGTTTCCCGGATTTCTGCGACCCACGCAGGTGTCGAGCAATTTTTCAGGTTGTGGAAGAGAATGAATATTTGATAAAAGAATGAAAATTCATTTTGTGCGTTGGGCGCCATGCCAGTCCAGGCGGCGCTGTGAAAAAACAAGCGGCAGAGTCCCAAGACTCAAAGGCCGCAGCAAAGAGGGAGGGTGGAACCTATGAAGAACCTGCGCGTGACTCGTCGAGGGCTCCTGGGAGCAACCGCTGCCGCTACCGGCATTGCCGCTTTCAACGGTCCCTGGCGGTTCAACAGGGTCTATGCGGCCTCGACCGACAAGCCAGTGAAGATCGGCATCACCTCCGATGCCAGCGGCCAGTATGCGAACTCCGGCGCCAGCGATCGCCGCGGCATGCTGATGGCCATCGACGAGTTCAACGCCAAGGGAGGGGTGCTGGGCCGCAAGATCGAATCGGTCCACATCGATACGGAAACCACCCCGGCGACCGGCAGCCGCGTGGCGGAACGCCTGATCAGCCGCGAGGAATGCGGCTTTCTCATCGGCGCCGTCAGCTCCGGCGTGGCCAACGCCATCAGTCAGGTCGCCCAGAAGTACGGCACCATCTACCTCAACACCAACTCCAGTTCGCCCAGCGAGTCGGGCGAGAACTGCCATCGGGTGAAGTTCGTCTGGGACGGCAACGGCACCAACTTCGCCAAGGCCGCCGTGAAGAACTCCATCGACAACTTCGGCGGCAAGTGGATGCTGCTGACCAACGACTACGTCTGGGGTCACACCACAGCCGCGGCCACGCGCAAACTGGTCGACGAATACGGCGCCGAGATTGTCGACGAGATCCTGGTGCCGCAGGGTACCCGCGACTTCTCCTCGGCGCTGCTGAAGATCCAACAGGCCGGGCCGGGCGTGGTGTCGGCGGCGGTCGGCGGCGACGACCAGAAGGCGCTGCGCCAGCAGGTCGCCGACCTGGGCATGGGCGACAAACCGGCCTGGATCAACAACCAGCAGGACTGGCCCGACGTCTACGGGCTGCCGCTCGACAACCTCTTCGGTGTTTTCGGCACGACCTGGTACTACAAGCTGGATCTGCCGGGTGTCGCCGACTTCGTAAAGCGATACCAGGCCGCCTATCCGGACACCAGCATGCGGGTACCGGGCAATGTCTTCTACAACGGCTACATGGCGACCCGCGAGCTGCTGCGCGCCATCGAGCGGGCAGGAACGACGAACAACATCGCCGTCATCAAGGCCCTGGAAGGACACGTCATGCCAGCGGTCGAGCGCATGCAGCACCACGACGCGGTGGTCGACCCGGTCACCCACCAGGTGCAGCAGACGGTCTATCTGGCCACGGCCAACCGTGGCTCTGAGGATCCGGACGATATGTTCAAGATCCTGACCAACTCGTCTCCCGAGGTTGTTCAGGACATGGGAGCGCAGAGCGCCTGCAAGCTGGAATCCTACGCGGATACACCGACCCTGGACGTGTGATCTTCATTGCCGGTGGCGGGACTTTCACCGGTCCCGCCGCCGGTTTTTCGCCGCCGAGGATTCGCCATTCGCTCATGGTTCAGCTCGCACCGCACCTTTTCAACGGCCTGACGCTGGGCCTGCTCTTCGCCCTCATCGCCCTGGGGTTCACCCTGATCGTCGGCGTGATGGAGGTGCTGAACCTGGCGCACGGATCGCTCTTCGCGCTGGGCGCCTATATCGCGCTCACCATGATCGATCCGGGCTGGGCGCAGAACACCGCCCTTGGAAGCTTCTGGCTGGGCCTGCCCATCGCGGCGCGCTACGCCGTCGCGCTGGCCTTTGCGCCGCTGCTTGTTGCACTTGCCGGCATGCTGCTGGAGCGCTGCCTGCGGCCGACCTACGACAAGGCGCCGCTCTACGGCCTGCTGCTGACCTTCGGCGCGGCGCTGGTCATCGAGGAACTGATCCGGCTGGGCTGGGGCACCGGCGAACGGCACCTGCCGGTGCCCGGCGCCATCAATGGCGCCTTCTTCTTCGGCGGACTGATCTTCTCCAAGTACAAGATTTTCGCCGCCCTCTTCTCGCTGGCCGCCATCGGCGCGGTGTGGTTCTTCCTCGAGCGCACGCCCTATGGCGCCATCATCAAGGCCGGTGCCCACGACAGCGAGATGGTGCGCGCCCTGGGCTACGACCTCGCGCGTCTTCGCATGTTCGTTTTCGGGTTCGGCGCCGCCCTTGCGGGCCTCGCCGGCATCGTGATGGTGCCGATCTGGGGGCTGCGCCCGCACGTGGGGATCGACGTGGTCATTCCCGCCTTCCTCATCATCGTGCTGGGCGGCGTCGGCAGCTTCTGGGGTGCCGTGGTGGCCTCGATACTGGTCGGCCTCGCCGTCGGCGTTACCGGTGCCTACGCCCCTGCCTGGTCGTTGATGTCCATGTACCTGCTGCTCATCGCTGTCGTCTGCTATCGGTCGCGCGGCCTCTTCGGCCGCAAAAGCGCGCTGGAGCGCTGAGCCGTGCCGACCCTCTCCGACATCTCGCCGCGCAGCGCGGCCTGGGTCACGCCGCCCATGCTGGTGCTGGGCTTCGTCATGCTGAGCGCGCCGCTGTGGCTGGGGGCCGTCGGCCTCTACCAGTACCTCGGCATCGAGATTGCGATCTGGATGATCTATGCCCTCGGCTTCAACCTGCTGTTCGGCTACACCGGGCTGCATTCCTTCGGCCACGGCGCCTACCTCGGAGTTGGCGGCTATGCCTTCGGCCTGTTCCAGCACCATGTCGGCTCCAGCCTGTGGGGTGGGCTGGCGGCGGCAATCCTGGCGGCGGGCTTGGCCGGCGTGCTGGTCGGCGCGGCGGTCTCGCACCGCCGGGGCATCTACTTCGCGCTGCTGACCATCGCCTTCGGGCAGGTCTTCTGGTTCAGTTCCATAAAGCTTCATTGGCTCACCGGGGGCGAGGACGGCCTGCTCAACATCCCGCGACCGCCCCTCGACCTTGTGTTCCTCGAAGTCCCGTTGGGCGACAACCTGTCCCTCTACTACTTCGTGGTGGCCGTATTGGCGCTCGCCATCTTGGCCCTGTGGCGCATGGTGAACTCGCCTTTCGGGCGCATCTTGCAGGCCATCCGTCAGAACGAAATGCGCGCGGCGTTCGTCGGCTACGAGGTCTGGCGCTTCAAGCTCATGGCCTTCGTGCTGTCGGCCATGTTCGCCGGGCTTGCCGGCGGGCTCTTCGCCATGGCCCAGGAAAGCGCCTACCCGGACGTGATGAGCCTGCACCAGTCCGGCCTGATCGTGATGATGGTGCTGGTCGGCGGCGGCCTGGTCAGCTTCTGGGGGCCCGTGCTGGGGGTTGTCCTCTACTTCGTCGCCCGCGATGTGCTGGGCGCGCTTACCGAGACCTGGCTGTTGTGGTACGGCCTGATGTTCATGGCCATGGTCATGTTCCGGCCGGAGGGCCTGGCCGGCGTGCTGCACCGCCTGCGCCGCCGCCCGGAGCCGGGTGCCACGCCGCGCCCAGCCGCTTCGGAGGGTGCGTGATGGCTCTGTTCGAAGCCCGCAACATCCACAAGCGCTTCGGGGCGCGGGTCGTGTTGGAGGACATCAGCCTGTCCTTCGAGGAAGGGCAGGTCAGCGGCATCATGGGCCCGAACGGCGCCGGCAAGACCACCTGCTTCCATGTTCTGACAGGCCGCCACGCGCCGGACCGCGGCGAGATCCTGCTGCAGGGCCGCTCAATCGTTAGCCTGCCGCCGCAGCGCGTGGCGCGGCTGGGGGTCGCCCGCTCCTTCCAGATCATGAACCTCTTTGACGACTCGACCGTGCTGGAAAACATCGTCCTGGCGCTGCCGGCCTTCCGGGCGCGCCGCCGAAAGCTCTTCTCGGCGGCCTTTGCCGACCCGGGACTGCTGGACGCCGCACGCGGCATCCTGGACCAGGTCGGCCTCGGCGGACGGGAGTGGGAGCCGTCGGTGTCGCTGTCCTACGGTGACCGACGCGCCCTGGAGATCGGCGTCGCTCTGGCCGCGCAGCCGCGCGTGCTCTTTCTCGACGAGCCGACCTCCGGCCTCGGCACCGAGGCGACGCAGAATCTGGCGCAGCTGATCAAACGGCTGAGACAGCGCTACACCATCGTCATCATCGAGCACGACATGCGTTTCCTGTTCCAGCTCGCCGACCGGATTTCCGTTATCCATTGGGGGCAGGTCATCGCCGAGGGCACACCGGAGCAGCTGCGGGCCAACAAGTGGGTGCAGCGCTCCGCCCTGGGGGAGCTGGCATGATGCTGTCGCTGAACCGCCTCGAGACCTTCTACGGCGAGACCCAGGCCCTGTTTGGACCGTCACTGGAGATCGAACGCGGCGAGGTGGTCTGCCTGCTGGGTCCGAACGGTGCCGGCAAGACGACCACGATCCGCTCGATCCTGGGGCTTACGCCGCCGCGGCGCGGCACGATCCGATTCGATAGCACCGACATCACGCGGCTGCCGACCCATGTGATCGCGCGCCTCGGTATCGGCTGGGTTCCTGACGACAGGCGGATCTTCCCCAGCCTCACGGTCGCGCGCAATCTGCAGATCGCGGTAAAGAAGACCGCCTATCGTTCTTGGCAAACAAAGGAGGTATTCGAGATTTTCTCGGCGCTGGAGTACCTCATGGCGCGGGAATGCGAGAATCTTTCCGGCGGCGAGATGCAGATGGTCGCGATCTCCCGTGCGCTGCTCGGCGCGCCCGGGCTGGTGCTGTTCGACGAGCCCAGCCAGGGTCTGGCGCCCAAGATCGTCCAGGACGTCATGCGTACAGTGCGCCGACTGAGGGACGAGGGGATCAGCGTTCTCATCGTCGAGCAGAACGCGCTAGCGGCGCTGGAGGTCTCCGACCGGGTCTACGTCATGGATCGCGGGCGCATCGTCCACGAAGGTGCCGCGGCGGCGCTGCTGGCCGATAGCGGCCTGCGCCAGCGGCTGATCGGGATATAGCCATGCAGCCGATGCTACAGGCCAAGGGACTGGAAAAGGTCTATAAGCGCGGCAGTCTGCTGTCGCGGACCACGAGCTTCCGACTTTCGGCGGACTTTACCGTGGACGGTCCGGGAATCGTCGGCATGATGGGGCCGAACGGCTCCGGCAAGACCACCCTCTTCGAACTGATCACCGGATCCAACACGCCGAGTGCCGGCAAGGTGCTGGTCGCCGGCCGCGACATCCACAAGGTGCGCACCGACGAACGCGACCGCCTGGCGATCCACTATCACCAATCCTATCAGGTGCGCCACTTCCGCTCGCTGACGCCGAATCTGCTGCTGCAGCCCGCCGGCAGCGACTTTCCCCTGGTGCATCTCTTCGACGAGCCGCAGTTCAATACCCAGGACGGATATATCGGCTTCATGCTCGACTTCTTCCACAGGCTGCGCGACGAGGACCGGCTGGTGTTCCTCTGTGTGCATCCCAACGAGCGATTGCACCTGGAGATACTGCAGGAGGCCTGCGACCGCTTCATCTTCGTTCAGCAAGGCAATGTCACGCCGCTGCCGGACTATCAAACCCTGCTGAACCACGATCCGGTCCGCACCTACCTGGGCAACCTGCTGGGAGGGCGCGTGGCATGATCTCTGTAGTACAGCGGCAGGCCTATGCTGTGCCGGTCGACATCGAAAGCGTCCGGCGCGCCTGGGCGGCCGAGGGATTCAGTTTCGGGAAATTCCGCGATCCCCCAGGCCAGGCCTGGAACGACTTCGTCCACGATCGCGATGAGTACGCCCTGGTGGCGGAAGGCGAGATGGCGATCACCGTCGGCGGCGAGAGCTTCGAGGCAGTGGCCGGCGATCTGGTGCGCATCCCGCGCGGCACCTCTCATTCGCTGCGGACCCTCTCGACATCGGGCAGCGTCTGGCTGTACGGCTACGGCTTCTGGGAGCGCGGCAATGACTGAAGGGCCGCTCAGCGCTGCCCTGCTGGGCGCCGGCATGATCAGCCTCTATCACCTGCGGGCCTGGCGGGCCATGGGTGTGCCGGTGACGGCGGTCTGCGATCCGGACCGCGCGCGGGCGGAGGAACGCGCGCGCGAGTTCGGTGTCGACCGGATCTATACCGATGCTGCGGACCTCTTCGAGGACGGCGGCTTCGAGCTAGCCGACATTGCCGCCTCGGTCGAGGCGCACGATCCGCTGACCCGCCTGGCAGCGGACCACGGCGTGCACGTGATGCTGCAGAAACCGATGACACGGTCGGTCGCCGAGGCGGAGGCCCTGGTGGACTACGTCGGGGAGCGCGTGCGTTTCATGGTGCACGAGAACTACCGTTTCCGGCCGCACTATATGACGGTGCGCCGCTGGATCGACGAGGGGCGCATCGGCCGGCCGCGCCACGCGGCGATCACCGTGCGCGGCTCGGGGCTCTGCCCGCGCCCCGACGGCGAGCCCTTCCTGGTGGAACGCCAACCCTATCTGCGGCAATTCGACCGCAACCTGGTGTTCGAGACCATGATCCATCACCTCGACGTGCTGCGGCTGCTGGTCGGGCCGCTGCAGGTGGTCGCCGCCCGCCTCAACCGCCTCGCCGAAGGTCTGCCGGGGGAAGACACCGCTTCGATCCTGCTTGCCGGGTCGGCGGGGCTGATCGCCACCGCCGACGGCTGCATCTGCGCGCCGGGCTATCCCCAGCTGCACGGCGATCGGCTGGAGGTGGTGGGGACCGAGGGTACTGTGGTGATGGACTACAACCGCGTCTTCCTGGTAGGCGACGAGGAGAACGCCGTCGAGGTCGATCTGCTGGGCCGCTACCAGGAGTGTTTCGATCACGCTGTCGGTGACTTCATCGTGGGCGTGCGCGACGGCACTCCCTTCGAAACCGACAGGCTCGACAATTTGGAAACGCTGCGCCTGATGGAAAGCGTCTATGCGGCGGCCGGAGTGGAGGCTGCACCGTGAACAAGCAGGACGCGGCGGGACCGCTGACACCGCGCATCGACATTGCCGCACTGGATCGTCTCTTTGATCTGGAAGGCCGGCGCGTCTTTATTCCCGGCGGCTACGGCGCCATCGGCGAGGCCGTCGCCTGGGGTTTCGCCCGCCGCGGCGCTCTGGTCGCCGTTGCGGGACCTTCGCAGAACAAGGCGGAGGCAGTCGTTGCGCAGATTGCCGCGGCCGGCGGCAAGGCCTGCGCCATGAGACTCGACGCCCGCCGGCCGGTGCAGGTCGCCGAAACTGTGGACCGGCTGGTGGCCGACTGGGGCGGGATCGACGTGCTGGTGAACTGCGTGGGCATCCAGCGCGAGCAGGGCATCATGGAGGTCAGCGAAGAGGTCTTCGACGAGATCTACGAGACCAACCTGAAGTCGGCGATGTTCCTGGCACAGGCCGTGGCGCGGCACCAGATCGCGGCCGGCAAGGGTGGGCGCCACGTTCACATCCTCTCGGTGCGTGCCCAGCTGGCGCTGCGCGGGCGCGGCTATTCCGCCTACTGCGCGACCAAGGGCGGCCTGCTGATGCTGGTCAAGCAGCATGCCATGGAGCTGGCGCCCCACAACATCACGGTGAACGGCGTTGCGCCGACCTTCATTCAGTCCGACCGCATCCGCCCGCATCTGGAGCGCGAGAAGTTCCGCGAGCTCATCCTGGAGCGCAATCCGCTAGGGCGCATCGGAGATCCTATCGAGGTGGTGGGCCAGGTCATCGCCTTCGCCAGCCCTGCCGGGAGCTACATGACCGGGCAAACCGTCTTCATCGACGGCGGTGTCACGGCAAGCCAATGACGCGGTGAATATTCGAGTGATAGAGAGGTGAAAGATGCCCGCGACGACACCAGCGCTGCTGATCGGCGGAGAGTTCCGCCGGCACAGCGCGCATGAGCCGATTGAAGTCGTCAACCCCTGCACGGAAGAGGTGCTGTGGAACACGCCGGCCGCCGGTGCGCAGGAGGTTGCCGAATCACTGGAGCATGCGCGCGCGGCCTTGCCGGCATGGTCGGCCGTGCACGGCTGGGACCGCGCAAAGGTGCTGCGCGGCATCGCCCGCGCCATGGAGGGGCGCAAGGGAGACCTCGCACGGGCACTGTCGCTGGAGATCGGCCGCCCGATCGGCCAGTCGGAGGGCGAAGTGCTGATCGCCATCGAACAGTTCGACTGGTTCGCCGGTGAAGCCGAGCGCCTGTTCGGTGAGACCATTCCTTCCAGGCAGGGTGGCCGCCTGGCGGCGGTGCCGGAAGCGGTCGGCATCGTCGCGGCCTTCACGGCCTGGAACTTCCCCATCAACCTGATTGCGCGCAAGATCGCGCCAGCGCTGGCCGCCGGCTGTCCGATCATCTGCCGACCCTCGGAGCAGACGCCGTGCACCTCGACGATCATCGCCGAGGCCTGTGTCGAAGGCGGCGCACCCGCCGGTGTCGTACAAATGCTGCACGGGCCGGCCGAGGCGGTGACGCCTTTCCTCATGGAGGCCGATGAGGTGCGCAAGATCTCCCTCACCGGGTCGACCCGTGTCGGAAAGCTGCTGCTGGCGGAGGCAGCCAAGACGGTAAAGCGCACTTCGATGGAGCTGGGCGGCCACGCGCCGGTCGTGGTCTGCGACGACGCCGACGTCGATACGGCGGCGATGCTCTGCGCGCAGTTCAAGTTCCGCAACGCCGGCCAGGTCTGCATCGCGCCCAACCGCTTCTATGTCCACGAGAGCCTGTCGGACCGCTTCATCGAGGGCATGGTCATGGCCGCGCGGGCGCTGGTGCTGGGTGACAGCCAGGACGAGGCGACGACCATGGGGCCGCTGACGCTGGCGTCCCAGCGTGACCGCGTCGAAGCCCTCTGCGCCGAGACTCTGGGCGATGGCGCGCGCTGCCTGACCGGCGGCGGCCGCCCGGCGAAGCGCAACAAGGGCTTCTTCTTCGAGCCGACGGTGCTGACCGAGGTGCCCGACGAGTCCCGTATCATGCGGGAAGAACCTTTCGGGCCGCTGGCACCGATCGTCACGTACCGCGACCTGGACGACGCTATAGAGCGGGCAAATTCAACGCCCTACGGCCTGGCCGCCTACGGCTTCACGACGAGCCAGTCCAGGGCGGAGGCCTTGAGCCGGAGGCTGCATGCCGGCATGGTCGGAATCAATACCTTCATGATCGCTCATGCCGAGGCGCCCTTCGGCGGCGTCGATCATTCCGGCATGGGGCGCGAAGGCGGCCGGCAGGCGATCCACGACTACCTCAACGTGAAGCTGACCCACTATGTGGCAAGCTGAGGGCGGCGGCCGACCGCGTCGAGGACGAGCGCAGCGGCGAAGCCTACTATCTCGCCCGGGTCTCGGTGTCCAAGGCGGAAGCGGCGCGCCTTGGCGAGCGCAAACTGCCCCGCGGCATGCCGGCCGACGTGATGATCAAGACCGGCGCGCACCGCGCTGGACTATCTGATCCAGCCTCTGCGCAACAGCATCATGCGGGACTGGCGGGAGAGCTGAGCCTGGGGGTTGGACTCACCGGGGAACTCTTTGATTGGGGCCGAAGGTCTCCTCCTCAGGGGAAGAAACCGCGGGGATCAGGAACAGCGGTGTTGCCGCTTGAGCCTATGGGGATTTGATATTGTCGAGGGGGCTGGCGGGAGCAGCTTGATCGTCGGGAGCGCGGCGATCTGGCCGGAGCGTTCATCGGTCTGAGGGCATCCTGACAGCCTGGCGGCGACCTTTGTGCTGATGCAGCGGCATGGAGGCGCTTGGCGTAGACCACCCACTCGACCTTGCGCAGCGGCGCGAGACAGGCGGTAAAGGAGCCAGACTCGATCAGCGCGGCGTGCTCACCAAAGAACTGTAAGCGCCCGTCCTCGTGGGCTGCTGTGAGCTTTCCCTCAGCAGACTTTGCCGAGAGTCACCCTCTACGCCTGCAGTCCGCAAGATGTGTCAGTTGTCTGGCGACGTCGGCAGGAACCGATTCGGGAGCTCCACGTTTAGCTCAGGACATGACGCGGCCCTGGTAGTTAAGGTCGAAAATGACCGTAGGAACTTTCGGTCAGGTGCATCTGACTTCGAGATATGAACGCGGTAATGTGCATGTCGGCGGGCAAGGGAGGAAACCATTCCAAGGCCGAGGCCACAGCGGAGAGACAAGCAGGCTGAGGCGGAGACGGCGGTGCGGCAGGCTGGCGGCTCGGTTGCGATGGAACGCTTGCTTGGCAAGCAGGACGCAAAGGGGCCAGAACAGCGCCTACACGAGTTGGCGCCCGTCCGCGTTGCCATCGAAGCGGTTTCTCCTGAGATAAACGGCGGGCGATTTCCGGCGAAGGCGGTGGTCGGGGGTTCTCTCCAAGTCGAGGCCGACATCTTCTGCGACGGCCACGACAAGATCGATGCCGCCGTGCTCTACCGTGTCGTGGGAGACAAGGAGTGGAACGAGGCGCCGCTGCGGTTCCACGACAACGACCGCTGGCGCGGCGAGTTCCCCATTGAGCGGCAGGCTCCCCACGAGTTCACCATCATCGCCTGGCGCGACCTCTTTGCAACCTGGCGCGACGAGGTGCGCCGGAAGATCGAAGCCGGCCAGCAGGTGGCGAGCGAGATCAAGGAGGGCGCGCATCTAATCGGCCAGGCGGCTGCGGGGGAACGCGCAAAGGACGCCGGCGAGGCTGACGGGCTCGCCGAGTTGGCGGAGCAGTTGGGCGCGGCCGACGACGAGGCGACGAGGCTCGCGCTGCTGCGCTCCGATCGGGCGGCGGCGCTCTACAGCCGGGGCGGTCCGCGCACCAGCCTGACCCGCTACGCCACGACGCTGCCGGTCTGGGTCGATCGCCCGAAAGCCGCCTTCAGCGCCTGGTACGAGATCATGCCGCGCTCGCAGTCGGACGACCCAGAACGGCACGGCACCTTCGACGACGTGATCGCACGGCTGCCCTATATCCGCGATCTCGGCTTCGATGTGCTCTACCTGCCGCCGATCCATCCGATCGGCAGGGTCAACCGCAAGGGCCGCAACAACTCCCTGCACGCCGGAGAGGGCGACCCCGGCAGCCCCTATGCCATCGGCTCGGAGGAGGGCGGGCACGACGCAATCCATCCGGAGCTCGGCGGCTTCGATGGCTTCGCCCGTCTGGTCGACGCGGCAGCCCAGCACGGCCTTGAGATAGCGCTCGACTTCGCGATCCAGTGCGCCCCCGACCACCCCTGGATCAAGGAACACCCTGAGTGGTTCGACTGGCGGCCCGACGGCACCATCAAGTTCGCCGAGAACCCGCCCAAGAAGTACGAGGACATCGTCAACGTCCACTTCTACCGCGGTGCGCTGCCGTCGCTGTGGTATGCGCTGCGCGACATCGTGCTGTTCTGGGCGGAACACCGGGTCAGGATCTTCCGCGTGGACAATCCCCACACCAAGCCGCTGCCGTTCTGGGAATGGATGATCGCGGAGGTTCATGCCCGCTATCCCGACGTAATCTTCCTCTCCGAGGCCTTCACACGGCCGAAGATGATGAAGCGGCTCGCCAAGGTCGGCTTCACCCAGTCGTACACCTACTTCACCTGGCGCGACACCAAGCAGGAGCTGACCGAGTACCTGACCGAGCTGACCCGCACGGAGGCACGCCACTACTATCGGCCTAATTTCTTCGTCAACACGCCCGACATCAATCCCTACTTCCTGCAGCACAGCGGCCGGCCGGGATTCCGGATCAGGCTCGTGCTGGCCGCGACGCTCGCCGGCAACTACGGCGTCTACAATGGCTTCGAGCTCTGCGAGGCGGCGGCGGTCCCCGGCAAGGAGGAATACCTCAATTCCGAGAAGTACGAGATCCGCGCCTGGGACTGGGACCGTCCCGGCAACATCCGTGAGGACGTCGCCCTGGTGAACCGCCTGCGCCGTGGCAACCCGGCACTGCACGACTTCACCAACCTGGAATTCTACAACGCCTGGAACGACCACATTCTTGTCTACGGCCGGCGCGCCGCCGACCTTTCGAGCTTCGTGCTGATTGCCGTCAACCTCGACCCGCACAACGTGCAGGGCGCCGATTTCGAGGTGCCCCTGTGGGAGTTCGGGCGGCCGGACGACGCCTCCATCGGCGTCGAAGACCTGATCACAGGCGACCGCTTCACCTGGCGCGGCAAGGTGCAGAATGTCGAGCTCGACCCTCAGGTGCGGCCCTATGCGATCTGGCGGCTCATCGCCGAGGAAGGCGTGCCCTGATGGACGTCCGCACGCCGGAAAAGCTGAAACACGGACAGCGTCGCGCGATGGCGGTCGGCGTCGGGCCCGATCCGCAGTGGTACAAGGACGCCGTCATCTACCAGTTGCACGTGAAGGCGTTCCAGGACTCGACCGACGACGGCATCGGCGACTTCCGTGGCCTGATGCGGCGGCTCGACTACATCCAGGACCTGGGGGCGACGGCCATCTGGCTGCTGCCCTTCTACCCCTCGCCGCTGCGCGACGACGGCTACGACATCGCCGACTACCGCAAGGTGAACGCCTCCTACGGCACCATGGGCGACTTCAGACGCTTCGTGAAGGAGGCGCACTGCCGCGACCTCAGGGTGATCACCGAACTGGTGATCAACCACACCTCTGACCAGCATCCCTGGTTTCAGCGGGCGCGCCGGGCGAGGCCGGGCACCGCCGCACGCGACTTCTACGTCTGGAGCGACACCGACGAGCGCTATGGGGGCACGCGCATCATCTTTCTCGATACCGAGACGTCGAACTGGACGTGGGATCCGGTGGCCAAGGCCTACTTCTGGCACCGCTTCTACTCGCACCAGCCCGACCTCAACTTCGACAACCCGCGAGTGATCCGCGAGGTCATCAAGGTGATGTACTGGTGGCTCGATACCGGCGTCGACGGTATGCGGCTCGATGCGATTCCCTACCTGATCGAGCGTGAGGGCACCAACAGCGAGAACCTGCCCGAGACCCATGCGGTGCTGAAAAAGATCCGCGCCGCGCTCGACGAGCGCTACGACGACCGCATGCTGCTGGCCGAGGCCAACCAGTGGCCGGAGGACACCGCCACCTACTTCGGCGAAGGCGACGAGTGCCACATGGCCTTCCACTTCCCGCTGATGCCGCGCATGTACATGGGCCTGGCGCAAGAGGACCGCCACCCGATCACCGACATCGTGCGCCAGATGCCGGAGATCCCGGACAACTGCCAGTGGGCGATCTTCCTGCGCAACCATGACGAACTGACGCTTGAGATGGTCACGGAGGAGGAGCGTGACTATCTCTGGCGCACCTACGCCGACGACAGTCGGGCGCGGATCAACCTCGGCATCCGGCGGCGCCTTGCCCCCTTGATGCAGAACGACCGCCGCAAGATCGAATTGATGAACGCCCTGCTGCTCTCCATGCCCGGCACGCCGGTCATCTACTACGGCGACGAGATCCGCATGGGCGACAACTACTACCTTGGCGACCGCGACGGCGTTCGCACGCCGATGCAGTGGACGGCCGACCGCAACGGCGGGTTCTCGCGGGCCAATCCGCAGCAGCTCTTCCTGCCGCCGATCATGGACCCGATCTACGGCTTCCAGTCGATCAACGTCGAATCACAGGAAAGCGACCCGTCGTCCCTTCTGAACTGGATGCGCCGCATGGTCGCCGTCCGCTCCCAGTTCAAGGCATTCGGGCGCGGCGAGACCCGCTTCCTCTACCCGTCCAACCGGAAGATCCTCGCCTACGTCCGCGAGTTGGGCGACGAGCGGATCCTCTGCGTGGCGAATCTGGCGCGCACCGCGCAGGCTGTCGAGCTGGACCTCTCAGCCTTCCGCGGCGTGGTGCCGGTCGAGCTGACCGGCCGCACGTCGTTCCCCCCTATAGGCGACCTCCCCTACCTGCTGACGCTGCCGGCCTATGCGTTCTACTGGTTCGACCTGCAGGAGGAGGCGGAGGCGCCGGACTGGCACGAGACGACACCGGAGATGCTACCGGACTTCGTCACCCTGACCACCAGCGACGGCACGGCCCTGCGCATGCTCGCGGGCCGCGAGGGGCGCCAGCTGCGGGAGGATATCCTGCCGGAGTTCCTGCCGCTGCAGCGCTGGTATGGCGACAAGGGGAGAACCATTCGCTCCGTCGCCGTCCACGGCCTCGGGACCTTCGGCAAGACAGAGCAGGCGCTCAGCGTCGTGGAAGTGGTGACCGGCGGCCGGACGAGCCACTACTTCCTGCCGCTTGCCATCCATTGGGGGTCGCAGCATCTGCGGCCGGGCGCACCGCTCCTGTCCTACACCCTGGCGAAGGCGCGAAAGGGCCCGCAGCTCGGCGCGGTGATCGACGGAGCTTTCGACGACGGCTTCGCGATCGATCTCGCCAACGCCGTCCGGGCCGGGCGGCCGATGAAGATGGATGGCGGCTTGGTCGAGTTCGACGCTACCGATACCCTGAGGCAGATGGAGCCCTTGTCGACGGCGCGCCGACTCGGGGCCGAGCAGAGCAACGTTTCCGTCATCATCGATGACAAGGTGATGCTGAAGATCTACCGTCGCCTGCAGCGCGGCGAGCAGCCGGACGTCGAGGTCGGCCGCTTCCTCACCCAGACCGCCGGCTTCGACGCGACGCCGGTCTATCTCGGGTCGGCCCGCTTCCTGTCCGATGATGACAGCGGCATGACGCTGGCGACCGCCTTCTCGATGGTACACAACCAGGGCGACGCTTGGCATGTCCTCCTCGAGGCGCTCACGCGAGATCTGGAGGACTTCGCCATCACGTCGCCACCGCAGGAAGCGCCGGCCGCGCCGCCCTTCCTCTATCCCCTCGACATGGCCGCCACCCTCGGCCGGCGCACGGCGGAGCTGCATTCCGCTTTCGCCTTCCAGACCGACGACCCTGCCTTCGCCGTGGTCCCGTTGCGCAAGACGGACCTCAAGGTCTGGGCCAAGGCGGTGGCCGGTGAGGTCCGGCAGCAGCTGCAGATGCTGAAGGACATGAAGAACTTGCCGGACGACGTGGCGGAGAAGGTGCGCCGGCTGTTTGCAGCGCGCAACGATCTCCTGACCGAGGTCAATGCCATAACCGCCCTCGCGCCGTCGGGCGGCGTCTCGCGCATCCACGGCGACTACCACCTGGGCCAAGTCCTTATCAACAAGGACGACGTCTCCATCATCGACTTCGAGGGCGAGCCGCAGCGGGCGCTCGACGAGCGCCGCGAGAAGACCTCGCCGCTGCGCGACGTGGCGGGCATGCTCCGTTCCTTCGATTACCTGGCCTGGGCTGCTCTTGACCGGCGCCGGGAGATCAAGGGCGAGGTCGTGGAAGAGGAGGAGGCCGGCCGTGCCTTTGCCTGGCGCGACCAGGCAAGCAAGGCCTTCCTCGGCACCTATCTCGAGCGCGCGGCTGAGACACCGACCCACCCCGAGGCGACGGAGACGGCTGAGGCGCTGATACGCCTCTTCACCATCCAGAAGGCTGTCTACGAGATCGGTTACGAGGCCGCGAACCGTCCGTCATGGTTGCCCATTCCCGTCAACGGCCTTCTCAGCCTTCTCAAGCGGAACGAGATATCCCCATGACCGCAGCCGCGGATCCACAGTCGCAACTCCCGGACCCCGCCGAGATCGAGGCGCTGGTCAGAGGGGCACACGGCGACCCCTTCCACATTCTCGGCATGCATCAGGTCAATGGCGGTCCCTTGACGGTGCGCGCCTTCGTTCCGGGCGCACTGACCGTGGAGGTGACCGATCGCAAGTCCGGACGTTCGCTGGCCGAGCTGCGTCGGCTGCACGACGAGGGCTTCTTTGCCGGGCCGGTGCCACGACGCAAGAAGCAGTTCGCCTACCGCCTGCGCGCGCACTTCGGAGATGTCACCGAAGAACTGGAGGATCCCTACCGCTTCCCGCCTGTCCTCGGCGAACTCGACCTGCACCTGATGGCCGAGGGTTCCCATCGCCGCATCTACCATAAGCTCGGAGCCCATCCGGCCATCCTGGAGGCGGTCGAGGGCGTCAGTTTCGCCGTCTGGGCGCCCAACGCGCAGCGCGTCAGCGTCGTCGGCGACTTCAACGGCTGGGACGGCCGCTGTCATCCGATGCGCAAGCGCCATGAGGTGGGGGTGTGGGAGCTGTTTATCCCCGCGCTCGAGCGCGGCGCACTCTACAAGTTCGAGATTATGGGGCCATCCGGCCGGCTGCTTCCGCTGAAGGCCGATCCGCTGGCCTTCGAGCAGGAGCGATCGCCCGCCACGTCGTCGCGGGTGCATGGCCTGGTCGAGCACGACTGGGACGACGCCGCGTGGCTGGAGCGGCGTGGTGCTGCCCTCGACCTCTCCGCGCCGGTGTCGATCTACGAGCTGCACGCGGGATCCTGGCGGCGCGGCGACGACGGTGAGCCGCTCGACTACGACCGCTTGGCCGAGACGCTGGTGCCCTATGTGAAGGACCTCGGCTTCACGCATATAGAGCTGCTGCCGATCTCCGAGCATCCCTTCACGGGCTCCTGGGGCTATCAGCCGCTCGGCCTCTTCGCGCCGACCAGCCGGTTCGGGTCGCCGGAGGGCTTCGCGCGCTTCGTCGACCGCTGCCACCAGCAGGGCGTCGGTGTCATCGCCGACTGGGTTCCGGCCCATTTTCCCTCCGACGCCCACGGCCTCGGCCGCTTCGACGGCACCGCGCTCTATGAGCACGAGGACCCGCGGCTCGGCGTCCACCGCGACTGGGACACGCTGATCTACAACTTCGGCCGGCGCGAGGTGTCGAACTTTCTGCAGGCCAACGCGCTGTTCTGGCTGTCGCGCTACCACATCGACGCGCTGCGCGTCGACGCCGTCGCCTCCATGCTCTATCTCGACTACAGCCGCGAGCCCGGCGAATGGCTACCCAATGTTCACGGGGGCAACGAGAACCTGGATGCCATCGCCTTCCTGCGCCAGGCAAACGCGAACGTCACGATGGAGCAGCCGGGCACCGGCTGCATCGCGGAGGAATCGACGGCTTGGCCCGGCGTCAGCCGGCCGGTCCAGGAGGGCGGACTCGGTTTTGCCTACAAGTGGAACATGGGCTGGATGCACGACACGCTGGAGTACATGCGAAAGGACCCGATCCATCGCCGCTATCACCAGGACCAGCTGACCTTCAGCCTGATCTATGCCTTCAGCGAGAATTTCATCCTGCCGCTGAGCCACGACGAGGTCGTGTACGGCAAGGGTTCGCTGCTCGGCAAGATGCCCGGCGACCGCTGGCAGAAGGTCGCCAACTTGCGCGCCTACTATGCCTTCATGTGGACGCACCCAGGCAAGAAGCTGTTGTTCATGGGCGGCGAGTTCGCCCAGGAGCGGGAGTGGAACCACGATGGCGCGCTCGACTGGCAGTTGGTCGATGACCCCTTGCACGGCGGCGTCCTGCGGTTGGTGCGCGACCTCAACCGCGTCTACCGCGACTGGCCGGCGCTGCACCAGCTCGACTGCGACGCGGCCGGTTTCCGCTGGATCGACGCCAGCAACGCATCGCAAAGCGTCATCGCCTACCTGCGTCAGGGCGACAACGGCACCAGCCCGGTCCTGGTGGTCATCAACTTCACCCCCCAAGTACGACCCAACTACCGACTCGGCGTGCCGACGGGGGGCGCCTGGCGGGAGATACTCAATACCGATTCGGAGCTCTATGGTGGTTCCAACGTCGGTAACGGCGGCGCCGTCACCGCTGTCGACGAGGGACTGCACGGGCAGCCGCACGCGCTTGAACTCACCCTGCCGCCTCTCGCTGCGCTGGTGCTCGCGCAGGAGCAGGAGGGCGTTGCGTGAACCGTCTCAGTGGGGGAACCCCCTATCCGCTCGGGGCGAACTGGGACGGATCGGGCGTCAATTTTGCCTTTTTTTCTGCCCACGCCGAGAAGGTCGAGCTGTGCCTCTTCGACCGCGCCGGTCGGCGCGAGCTCGAGCGCATTGCTCTGCCGGAGTACACTCATCAGGTCTGGCACGGCTATCTGCACGACGTGCGACCGGGGCAGCACTACGGCTATCGCGTGCACGGCCCCTACGAACCGCAGGCCGGCCATCGCTTCAATCCCAACAAGCTGCTGCTGGATCCCTACGCCAAGGTCCACAACGGCGAGTTGCGCTGGCACGACGCCGCTTTTGGCTATCGCGTTGGCCATCCACGCGAGGATCTCTCGATGGACCGGCGCAACTCCGCCTTCATCATGCCGAAATGCGTCGTCATCGACCCCGCCGTCACCTGGGGACCCGACATCCGTCCGCAGACGCCCTGGGCGGAGACCATCATCTACGAAGCGCACGTGAAGGGCTTCACCGCTAAGATGGTCGACCTGCCGCCACCTCTGCGTGGCACCTTCGCCGGCCTCGCTGAGCCGCGGGCCGTAGATCATCTGGTGCGGCTCGGCGTCACCGCCGTCGAGCTGATGCCTATCCAAGCCTTCGTCGATGATCGCCACCTGGTGCAGAAGGGCCTCAGAAACTACTGGGGCTACAACACGATCGGCTTCTTTGCCCCGGCGACGCGCTATATCTCACCGCAGGGTGATCTGCACGAGTTCAAACTGGCCATCCGCCGGCTGCACGAGGCCGGCATAGAGGTGATCCTCGACGTCGTGTACAACCACACGGCCGAGGGCAACCAGATGGGACCGACACTCTCCTTCCGGGGCGCCGACAACGCCAGCTATTACATCCTCGACAGCGATCCGCGCTACTACTTCGATGTCACCGGCTGCGGCAATACGCTGAACCTCAAGAACTCGCGCGTACTGCAGATGGTGATGGACTCGCTGCGCTACTGGGTCGAGGAAGCCCACGTGGACGGCTTTCGATTTGACTTGGCAACGGCCCTCGGGCGCGAGCGCGAGAACTTCGATCACAACGCCGTCTTTTTCGAGGCCGTTGGGCAGGATCCCGTGCTGTCGCACGTGAAGCTGATCGCCGAGCCCTGGGACATCGGGCCGGACGGCTACCGTCTTGGCGGCTTCCCGCCGGGATGGGCGGAATGGAACGGCCACTATCGCGACGGCATGCGCTCGTTCTGGCGCGGCGACGAGGGGTCGCTGTCCCAGATCGCCTCGGGTCTGCTGGGCTCGGCTGGGCTGTTCGACCACAGCGGGCGGCGGGCCTGGGCCAGCGTGAACCTCATCACCGCGCACGACGGCTTCAGCCTGGCCGACTTGGTTTCCTACAACCACAAACACAACGAGGCGAATCTCGAGAACAATGCCGACGGGCACGACGACAACAGGAGCTGGAACTGCGGCGTCGAAGGGCCGACGGACAATGCCGCAGTGCTCGACCTGCGCGACCGCATGCGCCGCAACCTGATGGCGACACTGATGCTGTCGCAGGGCACGCCGATGATGCTGATGGGCGATGAACAGGGCCGCTCTCAGGGCGGCAACAACAATGCCTACTGCCAGGACGACGAGATCTCCTGGATGGAGTGGGAGAAGATTTCCGACCGTGACCGCGTTCTGCACAGCTTTATCGAGCGGCTCATCTCGGTGCGGCGCAGCTGGCCATCGCTGCGGCAGGCGAGCTTCATTCATGGTCAGAGGGTCGGCGAGTCGGGCGTCGAGAACGTGAACTGGCTAAAGCCGGACGCGACCCTCATGGACGACCAGTCCTGGGCCGACCCGCATGCCAAAAGCGTCGCGCTGCTACTGTGCAGCCCGGACCTGGAGCGCTCACTGATCCTGATCAACGCGCACCACGAGGCTGTGACGTTCCGCATGCCCGACGCGGACGTCGCGAGCTGGCGGCTGGTCGTCGATACGGCGACAGGGCAGATCGGGGGCGGCAGTGCCGACCCCGTCGCGGGTGAGAGCGTTGAGCTGCCCGCGCGCTCGCTCTATCTTCTTATTGGCCGCCCGTCATGAGTGGCCGCTTCGCCTATCGCAAACGCTGGGGAGCCGAGATTGCGCCCTCCGGCGAGGCAAGTTTTCGGCTGTGGGCGCCGGCGGTCTCTGCACTGTCGCTGGTCTGCGGCGGAAGCGGGGCACTTGCCATGACGGCTGCGGCCGATGGCTGGTTCGAGCTGTCTACGGACCGTGTGAAACCTGACGACACCTACGCCTTCCAGCTGCCCGACGGCCAGCGCGTGCCCGATCCGGCGGCACGCGCCCAGGCAGGCGATGTGCACGGACCCTCCGTGCTGGTCGAGCCGCGCGACTACGCCTGGCGGACGGCATCGTGGCGCGGGCGACCTTGGGAGGAGGTGGTGGTCTACGAACTGCACACCGGGCTCTTCAGCGAGAGGGGCGACTTCGCTGGCATCGAGGCGCGGCTCGACCATCTGGTGGAAACAGGGGTTACCGCTGTCGAAGTGATGCCGGTCGCGCAGTTCGGTGGTGGGCGCGGCTGGGGCTACGACGGTGTGCTGCTCTACGCGCCGCACCGTGCCTACGGCGGCCCCGACGGCCTGAAGGCGCTGGTCGACGCGGCGCACGAGCGCGGTGTCATGGTGCTACTCGACGTCGTCTACAACCACTTCGGCCCGGAGGGCAACTACCTGCACCTCTACGCCGAGGACTTCTTCAATGCCGCCCGCGAGACCCCCTGGGGCGTCGCCATCGCCTATGAGCGGCAGCCGGTGCGCGACTTCTTCATCGACAACGCCCTCTACTGGCTGGAGGAGTATCGTCTGGACGGCCTGCGCTTCGACGCCATAAACGAGATCCAGGACCCCTCCGGCGAGCACGTCCTGGAGGCCATCGCCAAGGCGGTGCGCGCGCGCTTTCCCGACCGGCACGTCCACTTGACCACCGAGGACGACCGTAACATCACCCGGCTGCATCCGCGCGACCCCTCGGGCCAGCCGCTGCTCTATACCGCCGAATGGAACGACGACTTCCACCACGCCGCCCACGTGGCGGCGACCGGCGAGTCCGACGGCTACTACATCGACTACGCGGTGGACACCGTGGCCGGTCTGGCGCGGGGGCTGGCGGAAGGCTTCATCTTCCAAGGCGAGAAATCGCACTTCTGGGGCGATGCGCCGCGGGGCGAACCAAGCGCCGCTCAGCCACCGACCGCTTTTGTGAACTTCATCCAAAACCACGACCAGACCGGCAATCGCGCGTTCGGCGAGCGCCTGACCAGCCTTGCGCCGGCCCGCGCGGTCGAGGTGCTCACCGCCATCCTGCTGCTGAGCCCGCAGATCCCACTACTCTTCATGGGAGAAGAGTGGGGTGAGACCTGCCCCTTCTGTTTCTTCACCGACTTTCACGGCGAGCTGGCAGATGCCGTGCGGGAAGGGCGCCGCCGGGAGTTCGGCCGCTTCCCGGCCTTCGCCGATCCCGCGGCGCGCGAGAGCATCCCAGATCCCAATGCCGAGGCCACTTTTCGCGGTTCTCTCCTCGATTGGTCGGCGCTCGACAGCCCGCAAGGCCGTGCTCGCTACCGACTGGTGCAGCGGCTGTTGGCGATCCGCCGCGCCGAGATCGTGCCACGGCTCCGCGACATCGCGGGCGCGGCAGGCCGCGCCGAGACGACCGGGCGCGGCGTCATCGGCGTTCGCTGGCGGCTCGGCGACGGATCCGGCCTTCATCTGGCCGCCAACCTCGGCAAGACCGCGGCCCCGCGCTCGGTTACACCGCCGGGGCGGGTCCTCTTCGAGACTGAAGCTGGGCTCGCGCAGGCGAGCCAACTTCCCCCCTGGTCCGTGGCGGTCATGCTTGAAGAGAGCTGATGAAGCGCCCGGCCGCCACTTACCGCCTGCAGTTCCGCGAGGGCATGGATTTCGGGGGTGCCGCAGCGCTGGCCCCCTACTTGGCGCGGCTCGGCATCAGTCATCTCTATGCCTCGCCGCTGTTTGCCGCCGCCGAGGGCTCGACCCACGGCTACGACGGCATTGACTTCGGCGCGCTGGAGCCGGCGATCGGTGGCGAGGCGGGCTTCGAGCGACTGTCGGTTGCCCTGAAGCAGGCGGGGCTTTGCCTGCTGCTCGATTTCGTGCCCAACCACATGGCCGCGGTGGAATCCAATCGCTGGTGGCGCTCGGTGCTGGAGTGGGGCGCGGCCAGTCCGCACGCGGCGACCTTCGACATCGACTGGACGGCGCCGAAGCTGATCCTGCCTGTCCTCGGGGCGGGCTATGGCGAGGTTCTGGAGGATGGAGTCTTCGGCCTCCGCTTCGATGCCGCGGCAGGCTGCTTCCGCTTCAGTTTCTATGATCGCGAGCTGCCGCTGACGCCGCCGTCTTACGCCCGAATCCTGGCGCCGAGCGCCGATCCGGTGCTGGCGCAGCTTGCGCGCCGCTTCGCGGAGTCGACGCCGGATAGCGCCGAGGCGTTGCAGCGCGAGCTCGGCCACCTCGCGCAGAGGTCGCCGCAGGCCGTCGCTATCGCCGACGCCGTGGCGCAGGCGGAGGCCGATCCCGAACGGCTTCACGCGATTCACGAGGCGCAAACATGGCGCCTCGCCCATTGGCGTTTGGCCCGCGAGGCGCTGTCGCACCGGCGCTTCTTCGAGATCGCCGAGCTGGTTGGGCTGCGCGTCGAGGAGCCCGCGGTCTTCGCGCGGGTGCACCGGCGCCTCTTCGAGTTCATCGGCGAAGGCCGCATCCACGGCGTGCGACTCGACCACGTCGACGGGCTCAGCGATCCCAAGGCCTACTTCGACCGCTTCCAGCGGGCGGTGGGCGAAGAAGGCGGCTATTACCTGCTGGTCGAGAAGATCCTAGAGCACGGCGAGCCGCTGCGGCCCGATTGGGTGGTCGCTGGCACCACCGGCTATGAATTCATCGCCGCGCTTGCCGGCGCGTTCACCGAACGACTGAGTGAGGCAGCCATGACGGCCGCCTACGACCACTTCATTGGGAGGCCGAGCGACTACACAGCCGAGGCGCTGGCGGCCAAGCGCGAGATCCTGGAGTTCAACCTGGCGAGCGAGTTGGCCGACCTGACGGCGCTGGCGCGCGGGCTGGCGGAGGCGTCGATCGCCACGCGCGACCTCGGCGAGGACACCCTGAAGCGCGCCATCCTGGAGGTGATCGTCGGCCTGAACGTGTACCGCAGCTACGTCACCGATACCGGACCCAATGCGCTCGACCGGTACTTTCTTGGCCAGGCGTTCGAGGCCGCCCGGTCATGGGAACAGCCGGGCGGGACTGAGGCACTGGACTTCATCGCCAAGTTGCTCCTGCTGGAGTTCGAGGCGCCGCTCGAGCGGGCAGCAGTGCTCGATTTCGTCACCCGCTTTCAGCAGACCAGCGGCCCGGTCATGGCCAAGGCTATCGAGGATACCCTCTTCTATCGCTACGTCAGACTCATCGCGCTGAACGAGGTCGGCGGCGCCCCCGATCGTTACGGTGCGCCGCTCGCGGATTTCCACGCGGCGATGGCCGAGCGCCTGGCAAGCCAGCCGGCGGGCCTCTCGGCGACCACTACCCACGACACCAAGCGAGGCGAGGATGCGCGGGCCCGCCTCTATGTCCTCAGCGAGATGCCGGACACCTGGCGGCACGCCGTGGCGCGCTGGAGCGCCATGAACGCGGCTCACCGCACGGCACTGCCGGAAGGCGAGGCACCCGAGCCCCTTGCCGAGTGGACGTATTATCAATCGCTCGCCGGAGCCTGGCCGACTGAGCTGGTGCCGGAGGCGGCGCTGCACGATGGCGCGGCGCTCCTCGGCAATCTGCGCGCGCGCCTCCTGGCCTACATGGAGAAGATGGCGCGCGAGGCAAAGCAGCGCACCTCCTGGACCAATCCCAACTCCGCCTACGAGGAGGCGCTCGCCGGATTCATCTCCCGCACGCTGTCGCCCGAGACCACCGGCGACTTCCTCAATGACTTTGCCAAGACCTGCCGCCCGCTGTGGCTGGCCGGTGCCGTCAACAGCCTGTCGCAGCTCGCCGTGAAGCTCGCCGCCCCCGGCGTGCCGGACATCTACCAGGGCTGCGAGCTTTGGGACTTCAGCCTGGTCGATCCGGATAACCGCCAGCCCGTCGACTTCGCCCTCCGCGAGTCCCTGCTCGATAAGGCGGGTGCCGGTAGAGCGGCGACGCTCGTCGACAACTGGCTTTCCGGCGTACCGAAGATGGCGCTGTTGGCGGCCGGCCTGCGCGCGCGCCGGCAGCATCCGACCCTCTTCGCCGAGGGCCGCTACGACGCTGTCGAAGTGTCCGGTGAATGTGCGCGCCATGTCGTCGCCTTCCAGCGGACGATGAACGATGCGTCGGCACTGGTCGTCGCGCCTCGCTTCGTTCTAAACTTGCTCACAGGGGAGGATCGGCCGCTGGTCCCGGCGCTTCGCTGGCGCGATACTGCCGTCGTCCTGCCGAGGGCGCGGCTCGGCCGTGCGATGCGCAACCTCGTCACCGGAGAGCTCCATGATTGCGATAGCAGCTTGCTACTCCACAAGCTGCTATCAAGTTTTCCAGTCGCGCTCTTGGTAGAGGTAGACCGGCAGGGCGCCTAGCAAGCGCATTCGGCGAGCCAAGGAGCGGCAGAGTTTCTGGTCACTGACCCGTCGAAGCACCGTATCCGCCCGACTGGGACAGCTTGGCCCTGGTAGCGCGCACCGCTTACCACTCGCACCGGATGCGAGCCGATAGTGCGGCACCGAGTGTCTACTCGTGGCACTTCGGCGCCAATCCCCACTTCTCAGCGGAACAAGCGGTTGCGCAATCGGTTTTCACTCGCTAAAGTTACAATTCGGTTGCGCAGGAGTCGCTTGTGCATCGCCCTGATCCGGCCACGATCTACGATGTTGCGCGTCTGGCGGGGGTGTCCCCCTCGACCGTTTCCCACGTCGTGAACAGCACCCGCAAAGTTTCGCTGGCGACCCGGCAGCGGGTCGAAGACGCCATCGATGCTCTTTCGTACCGGCCGAACGACACGGCGCGCATGCTCCGTGGGGGGCATGCCAAGCTGATTGGGCTGGTGT
>WHTV01000058.1 GCA_009377535.1 Kiloniellaceae bacterium | reverse complement strand
CCGCAGTTCTACTTCCGCACGACGGACGTGACGGGCGTGGTGACGCTGCCGGAAGGCACGGAGATGGTGATGCCGGGCGACAACGTGACGATGTCGGTCGAGCTGATCGCCCCGATCGCGATGGACGAAGGCCTGCGCTTCGCCATCCGCGAGGGCGGACGCACCGTCGGTGCCGGCGTCGTCGCCAGTATTCAGAAGTAAGGTTTTGAAAAAAGCACCGGCCCAATTCCGGGCCGGTGCTGAATTTTTGGATGGCGCTGAAAATGGACAGCCAAGACATTCGCATTCGCCTGAAGGCCTTCGATCACCGGGTGCTCGACCAGTCGACCTCGGAGATCGTGGGAACGGCGAAGCGCACCGGTGCGCAGGTCCGCGGGCCGATCCCGCTGCCGACCCGGATCGAGAAATTCACGGTGCTACGTTCGCCGCACATCGACAAGAAGAGCCGCGAGCAGTTCGAGATCCGGACGCACAAGCGTCTGCTCGACATCGTCGATCCGACTCCGCAGACGGTCGACGCGCTCATGAAGCTCGACCTTGCCGCCGGCGTTGACGTCGAGATCAAGCTGAAGGGCTAGGAACAATGCGGACTGGTCTGATAGCGCAGAAGATGGGCATGACCCGCGTATTCACGCCGGAAGGCGAGGACGTGCCGGTTACCGTTCTGCAGATGAAGGATTGCCAGGTGGTGGCGGTGCGCACCTCCGAGAAGGACGGCTACGATGCGGTCCAGCTCGGTGCGTTCAAGGCCAAGCCGAACCGGGTGACCAAGCCGCTGCGTGGCCACTTCGCCAAGGCGAAGGTGGAGCCGAAGCGCCGCGTCGTCGAATTCCGCGTCTCCAACGACGCGCTGCTCGAGGTGGGCCAGGAGCTGTCCGCCGCCCACTTCGTGGCGGGCCAGTTCATCGACGTGACCGGTACCTCGATCGGCAAGGGCTTTGCCGGCGCCATGAAGCGGCACAATTTCGCCGGCCTGCGCGCCAGCCACGGCGTGTCGGTCTCGCACCGCTCGCACGGCTCGACCGGCAACAACCAGGACCCGGGCCGCGTGTTCAAGGGCAAGAAGATGGCCGGCCACATGGGCGACCGTCGCGTCACCACCCAGAACCTGCAG
This sequence comes from Kiloniellaceae bacterium, assembly GCA_009377535.1. Classification (GTDB taxonomy): domain Bacteria; phylum Pseudomonadota; class Alphaproteobacteria; order Kiloniellales; family Kiloniellaceae; genus Pelagibius. Next base: position 24,219 of record WHTV01000058.1, on the reverse strand, counting down.
GTCGTCTCGATCGACGAGGACCGTGGGCTGATCCTGGTGAAGGGCGCGGTGCCGGGGGCCGAGGGCAGCTGGGTCATGCTGCGCGACGCCGTCAAGCGCCGCATTCCGGAGGGCATCCCCTTTCCGGCCGGTCTGAGGAGCAAGCCGCAGGCCGCGGCATCGTCCGAAGCGGCCGAAGCCGCCCCCGCGGAGGCCGCGGAAGTGGCCGAGGACAAGAAGGATCAGCAGCCATGAAGTGTCCGGTGACGACACTCGACAATAAGAAGGCCGGCGAGATCGATCTCGACGATTCCGTCTTCGGGCTGCCGGAGCGCAAGGACATCCTGGCGCGCGTGGTGAACTGGCAGCTGGCCAAGCGCCGCGCCGGAACCCACAAGGTGAAGACCCGTGGCGAGGTTTCGGGCTCGACCCGCAAGCTGTTCCGCCAGAAGGGCACCGGCAACGCGCGCATGGGCTCGGCCCGTACGTCGCAGCGCCGCGGCGGCGGCACGGTGTTCGGCCCGGTCGTGCGCGATCACGGCCACGACCTGAACAAGAAGGTCCGCAAGCTCGGACTCAAGACGGCGCTGTCGGCCAAGGTGGCCGAGGGCAAGCTGATCGTGGTCGACGACGTTGCGGTGGCGGCGCCCAAGACGGGCGATCTGGCGAAAAAGTTCGCCGCGCTCGGCTGGTCGTCGGTGCTGATCATCGACGCGGCGCAGGTCGACGGCGCTTTCGCCAAGGCGGCGCGCAACCTGCCGCTGGTCGATGTGCTGCCCCAGCAGGGCGCCAATGTGTACGACATTCTGCGCCGCGAGACCCTGGTCCTCACCAAGGGCGCGGTGGAAGCCTTGGAGGCACGACTGAAATGAGCCGCGCACGCTCAGGCAAGAACGGGACGACGAGGGTGTCGTCGGAACGCATGTACGAGGTCATTCGTCGCCCGGTGGTGACCGAAAAGACGACCCTCGGCTCCGAGCACAACCAGGTCACCTTTGTGGTGCCGCTGGATGCCACCAAGCCGGAGATCAAAGCTGCGGTGGAGCAGGTCTTCAAGGTAAAGGTGAAGGCCGTCAACACCTTGCGCGCCAAGGGCAAGGTGAAGCGCTTCCGCGGGCAGATCGGCAAGCGTTCCGATATCAAGAAGGCTTATGTGACTCTCGATGAAGGTCACAGCATCGACGTGACCACGGGGATTTAAGCGATGGCGCTTAAGAATTTCAATCCGACGACTCCGGGCCGCCGCGGGCTCGTTCTGGTCGATCGCAGCGATCTGTGGAAGGGCGACCCGGTCAAGAAGCTGACCGAGGGCCTGACCAAGACCGGCGGGCGCAACAATCACGGTCGTCTGACCGCGCGCCGCCGTGGCGGCGGCCACAAGCGGCTCTACCGCCTGGTGGATTTCAAGCGTCGCAAGTTCGACGTGCCGGGCAAGGTCGCGCGTCTGGAGTATGACCCGAACCGCAGCGCCTTCATCGCCCTCCTCGACTACGAGGACGGCGAGCAGAGCTACATCCTGGCGCCGCAGCGCCTGGCCGTCGGCGACACGGTGATTTCCGGTCAGCGCGCCGACATCAAGCCGGGCAATGCCATGCCGCTGTCGTCCATTCCGGTCGGCACCATCGTCCACAATGTGGAGATGAAGGCCGGCAAGGGTGGCCAGATCGCGCGCGCCGCGGGGACCTACGTGCAGCTCGTCGGCCGCGACTCCGGCTACGCGTTGCTGCGCCTGGGTTCGGGCGAGGTGCGCATGGTGCGGGCGGAGTGCATGGCTTCCATCGGTGCCGTGTCGAACCCGGACCAGGCCAATACCAAGCTCGGCAAAGCTGGCCGCAACCGCTGGCTCGGCAAGCGTCCGTCCGTGCGCGGCGTGGCCATGAACCCGGTCGACCATCCGCACGGCGGCGGCGAAGGCCGCACCTCGGGCGGCCGCCATCCGGTTACCCCCTGGGGTAAGCCGACCAAGGGTGCCAAGACGCGCCGCAACAAGAAGACGAACGCGCTGATCGTGCGTCGTCGTCACAAGAAACGCTAAGGGAGCGAAGGCAGTGTCACGCTCTGTTTGGAAGGGTCCGTTCGTCGACAGCTACCTGCTGAAGAAAGCAGATGCGTCGCGCGGTTCTGGTCGCAACGAGATCATCAAGACCTGGTCTCGTCGTTCGACCATCATGCCGCAGTTCGTCGGTCTGACGTTCGGTGTTTACAACGGCAAGAAGTTTCTGCCGGTCCTGGTGACCGAGAACATGGTGGGCCATAAGTTCGGCGAGTTCGCGCCGACGCGCACCTTCTTCGGCCACGCGGCGGACAAGAAGGCCAAGAGGGGCTAAGTCGATGGGTAAGCCGAAACATCCGGGCAGCCTGTCCGAGATCGAAGCGCGCTCCGTGCTGCGCAACCTGCGGACCAGTCCGCAGAAGCTGAACCTCGTGGCTCAGTCGATCCGCGGCAAGTCGGCCGAAGCGGCTCTCGCGGAGCTGACCTTCTCCAAGCGGCGTATCGCCGTCGACGTGAAGAAGGCTCTTCAGTCGGCGATTGCCAACGCGGAGAACAATCATCAGCTTGACGTCGACCGGCTCTACGTGGCCGAGGCGAGCGTCGGCAAGAGCTTCGTGATGAAGCGCTTCCGCGCCCGTGCGCGCGGTCGCGCCGGCAAGATTGTGAAGCCATGGAGCCGCCTGACGGTGGTAGTGCGCGAGCGCGAGGAAACAGCGTAATGGGTCAAAAAGTCAATCCGATCGGCCTGCGGCTGGGAATCAATCGAACCTGGGATTCCCGCTGGTTTGCTGACGACAACTACGCGGAGCTGCTGCACGAAGACCTCAGCATCCGCAAGTATCTGCGCAAGCGCCTGCAGCAGGCCGGCGTGTCGCGCATCGTCATCGAGCGGCCGGCCAAGAAGGCGCGGATCACGATCCACACCGCCCGTCCCGGCGTCGTCATCGGCAAGAAGGGTGCGGACATCGAGAAGCTGCGCTCGGCCCTGCAGGCGATGACCCTCAGCGAGGTGCACCTGAACATCGTCGAGATCCGCAAGCCGGAGATCGACGCCGTACTGGTCGCCGAGAACATCGCCAGCCAGCTCGAGCGCCGCGTCGCCTTCCGTCGCGCCATGAAGCGCGCCGTGCAGTCGGCGATGCGCCTGGGCGCCAACGGCATCCGCATCAACTGCGGCGGCCGCCTGGGCGGCGCCGAGATCGCGCGCACCGAGTGGTACCGCGAGGGCCGCGTGCCGCTGCACACCCTGCGCGCCGACGTCGACTACGGCGAAGCCACGGCGATGACCACCTACGGCACCTGCGGTGTAAAGGTCTGGGTCTTCAAGGGCGAGATTCTGGGGCACGACCCGATGGCCCAGGACAAGCGGGCGCAGGACGCCCAGACGACGCGCTGAAGCGGCTTGCGCGACGACAAGGTTTTGAGGAACGACAGTTATGTTGCAGCCGAAGCGAACTAAGTATCGGAAGGCCCACAAAGGCCGAATCCACGGCAATGCCAAGGGCGGCACGCAGCTCAACTTTGGCGCCTACGGTCTGAAGGCGCTGACGCCCGGCCGTCTCTCGGCGCGCCAGATCGAGGCGGCCCGCCGCGCCATCACGCGCCACATGAAGCGTGTCGGCAAGCTGTGGATCCGCATCTTCCCGGACGTGCCGGTGTCGTCCAAGCCGGCGGAAGTCCGTCAGGGCAAGGGCAAAGGCTCGCCGGAGTGGTGGGCGGCGCGGGTGAAGCCGGGCCGGGTGCTGTTCGAGCTCGAGGGCGTGCCCCAGGACGTGGCTCGCGAGGCCTTTATCCTGGCCGCCGCCAAGCTGCCGGTGCAAACCAAATTCATCGCCCGCCTCGGCGGTGAGGAGCATTAAGTCATGAAGGCTGAAGACCTGCGGACCAAGTCCGCTGACGAGTTGAAGGAGTCGCTGCTGGGCCTGAGGAAGGAGCAGTTGAACCTGCGCTTCAGACAGGCGAGCGGTCAGCTCGAGGACACGGCGCGCGTGCGGCAGGTTCGCCGCAGTATCGCGCGAATTAAAACGATCCTGCGCGATAAGCTGCAGGCGGCATCTTAGGAGTTAATGGTTATGCCGCGTCGGATCTTGCAAGGTGTGGTGGTGAGCGACAAGGGCGACAAGACGATAACCGTCTTGGTCGAGCGTCGCGTCATGCATCCGGTCTACAAGAAATTTATCAAGCTGTCGAAGAAGTACCGCGCGCACGACGAAGGCAACGTCTGCCAAGTCGGCGATACGGTGCGCATTCGCGAGTGCCGCCCGATTTCCAAGTCGAAGACTTGGGAACTGGTCGGCGACAGCCAGGCCGCTTAGGCTAGGAAAGGGCTCGACCGATGATTCAGATGCAGACGCAGCTCGAAGTCGCCGACAACTCGGGTGCCCGCCGCGTGCAGTGCATCAAGGTGCTCGGCGGCTCGAAGCGCAAGACCGCCGGCGTTGGCGACGTCATCGTCGTTTCGGTGAAGGAAGCCATCCCGCGCGGTCGCGTGAAGAAGGGTGACGTGCACCAGGCGGTGATCGTCCGCACGGCCAAGGAAATTCACCGCAACGACGGCAGCACCATCCGCTTTGACAGCAATGCGGCGGTGTTGATCAACAAGCAGGGCGAGCCGATCGGGACCCGCATTTTCGGCCCGGTCACCCGCGAGCTGCGCGCCAAGAACTTCATGAAGATCATCTCTCTGGCGCCCGAGGTGCTGTAATGGCTACGAAATTCAAGATCAAGAAGGGCGACAAGGTGATCGTCACCACCGGTCGCGACAAGGGCAAGCAGGGCGAAGTCCTGCGCGTGTTGCGCGCCGACGAGCGTGTGCTGGTCCAGGGCGTGAACATGGTGAAGCGCCATACCGCCCCGTCGCAGGCTACGCCCGGCGGCATCGTCGAGAAGGAAGCGTCCCTTCACATTTCCAATGTGGCGCACATCGACCCGAAGTCGAACAAGCCGACCAGGGTCGGGTACAAGATTGACAAGGATGGTCGCAAGACCCGGATCGCCAAGCGATCCGGTGAATCGATCGACCTCTAAGCGAAGGTCAGAAATATGAAACCGCGCTTGCAAGAGCACTATAACAGCAGCCTGAAAGCCTCCCTGATGGAGGAGTTCGGCTACAAGAATGCGATGGAAGTTCCGCGCATCGAGAAGATCGTTGTGAACATGGGCGTCGGCGAAGCCGTCGCCGATACCAAGAAGATCAAGTCCGCGGTCGGCGAGATGGCTCTGATCACGGGCCAGCAGCCGGTGGTCACCAAGGCCAAGAGATCGGTGGCCACCTTCAAGCTGCGCGAAGGCATGCCGGTGGGTTGCAAGGTGACCCTGCGCCGCGAGCGGATGTATGAATTCCTGGATCGTTTGGTGACCATTGCCCTGCCGCGCGTGCGTGACTTCCGCGGCCTCTCCGGCAAGAGCTTCGACGGTCGCGGCAACTACGCCATGGGGCTGAAAGAGCAGATCGTTTTCCCGGAGATCGATTACGACTCGGTTGACGAGATCCGCGGCATGGACATCATCATTTGCACCACCGCGAAGACCGATCAGGAAGCCCGTGCCCTGCTTAAGGGCTTTGACATGCCGTTTCGGGCCTAGAGGGGCGGAAGGAAAAGAGATATGGCGAAGACAAGTGCCATCGAGAAGAACAAGTCCCGCAGGAAGTTGGTGGACCGCTACGCAGCCAGGCGGGCTGCGCTGAAGGCCGTCGCGACCGATCGGGCGCTGCCGCCGGAAGAGCGTTTTCAGGCTTCCCTGAAGCTCGCCGAGCTGCCGCGCAACTCTGCGAAGGTCCGTGTGCGCAACCGCTGCCAGGTGACCGGGCGCCCGCGTGGCGTCTACCGTAAGTTCAAGCTCTCCCGCATCACGATGCGCGAGCTGGCTTCGGTCGGTCAGATCCCGGGCATGGTTAAGTCGAGCTGGTAGGAGGAAGTCGGGCGATGGCTATGAGCGATCCCCTCGGAGATATGCTGACGCGCATCCGCAATGGACAGCGGAGCGGGAAGTCGAAGGTGCGCGCGCCAGCGTCGAAGCTGCGCTCGAACGTTCTCGATGTCCTCAAGCGCGAAGGCTACATCCGGGATTACCGCATGGAAGAGGTCAGCCGCGGCTTGGCCGAAGTTGAAATCGAGCTGAAGTACAACGAGGGCGCGCCGGTGATCCAGGAGATCGCGCGGGTATCGCGTCCGGGACGGCGGGTCTATTCGAAGATCAAGGAGCTGTCGCGGGTCTACAACGGCCTCGGCATCACCATCCTGTCGACGCCGCGCGGGGTCATGTCCGACCAGGAAGCGCGTGCGGCGAACGTAGGTGGCGAAGTGCTCTGCCGCGTCTTCTGAGGACGCCGAGGTATTGAGGAACTGACTGATGTCGCGTGTAGGAAAGAACCCCGTCCAGGTGCCGTCCGGCGTCGAGATCGCCATCAAGGGCGGCCTGGTGTCGGCCAAGGGCAAATTGGGCAACCTGGATTTCCAGGCGACCCGTGACGTGGAGATCACCCAGGAAGACGGCAAGGTCTGGGTGAAGCCGGTCAATGACAGCAAGAAGGCCCGCGCGATGTGGGGCACGGCCCGCGCGCGCATCCAGAATATGGTGACGGGCGTCTCCGAAGGCTTCAAGAGGGAGCTGGAGATCAACGGCGTCGGCTACCGTGCCGCGGTGCAGGGCGACGCACTGAACCTGCAGCTGGGTTTCAGCCACGACGTCGCTTATCCGATCCCCGAAGGCATCGCGATCAAGTGCGATAAGCCGACGTCGATCACGATCACCGGCGCGGACAAGCAGCGAGTCGGTCAGGTGGCGGCGGAGATCCGCAGCTACCGTCCGCCGGAGCCCTACAAGGGCAAGGGCGTGAAGTACTCCGACGAGATCGTCCTGCGCAAGGAAGGCAAGAAGAAGTAAGGGCCATGCAGACTTCAAAGCAGCTACTCAATCGGCGCCGGCAGCGCGTGCGGTCGGCAATTCGCCGCACTGCCAACGGCCGGCCACGCCTGTCGGTGTTCCGCTCCGGCAAGCACATCTATGCGCAGGTCATCGACGACGCCCAGGGGCGCACCCTGGTGGCGGCTTCCAGCGTGGACGGCTCGCTGAAGAGCAAGCTGAAGCGCGGGGCGGACAAGGCTGCGGCGGCCGAGGTCGGCAAGCTGGTGGCCGAGCGCGCCGTGGCGGCCGGCATCAAAGAAGTCGTCTTCGACCGCAGCGGTTATCTCTTTCACGGGCGTGTGAAGGCCTTGGCCGACGCCGCGCGTGAAGGCGGCCTGACGTTTTAAGGAAAGATAGATCCATGGCACGAGCTCCCCGCGAAGGGCGGTCCCGCGACGATCGCCGGCAGCGCGACCACGACGAGCCGGAACTGATCGAAAAGCTGGTCGGCATCAACCGCGTGGCCAAGGTCGTTAAGGGCGGCCGGCGCTTCGGCTTCGCCGCCCTGGTGGTGGTCGGCGACGGCCGCGGCCGGGTCGGGCATGGCCATGGCAAGGCCCGCGAGGTGCCTGAGGCGATCCGCAAGGCGACCGAACAGGCCAAGAAGCAGATGGTGCGCGTGCCGCTGCGCGAGGGCCGCACCCTGCACCACGACATCAAGGGGCGCTTCGGCGCCGGCCGCGTGATGATGCGCGCCGCCGAGGCCGGTACCGGCATCATCGCCGGCGGCCCGATGCGTGCCGTCTTCGAGGCCTTGGGCGTGCAGGACGTGGTCGCCAAGTCCGTCGGTTCTTCCAATCCCCATAACATGATCCGGGCGACCTTCGAGGCTCTGGAGCGCAGCGTAAGTCCCCGCATGGTGGCCCAGCGCCGCGGCAAGAAGGTTTCGGAGATTCTCGGCAAGCGCGATACGGCCGCCGCCGAGGCGCGGGAGTAAGCATCAATGTCTGCAGCCAAGAAGACCGTGAAGGTCACCCAGACCGGCAGCCCGATCGGTCGTAAGCAGGACCAGCGGGCGACGCTCGTCGGTCTCGGCCTCAATAAGCTTCACCGCTCGCGCGAGCTCGAGGACACGCCCTCGGTGCGCGGCATGATCGAGAAGGTGAAGCACCTGGTCCGCGTCGAGGGCTGAAGCCCCGGCGCTGGACTTTTCGACATAAGCATCGGCCGCAGGCGGCCGGGGAGGGGCGCCTCGCGGCGCTCCGGGTGAAGGGTAAAGTGCTATGAAACTCAACGAGTTGAGCGATAATCCGGGCGCCCACAAGGCGCGCAAGCGGATCGGCCGCGGCATCGGTTCCGGCAAGGGCAAGACCGCCGGTCAGGGCCACAAGGGCCAGAAGGCGCGCTCCGGCGTCGCCATCAAGGGCTTCGAGGGCGGCCAGATGCCGCTGCATCGGCGCCTGCCGAAGCGCGGCTTCAACAACATCTTCGCCAAGAACTTCAAGGTGGTGAACCTGGGTCGCCTGCAGGATGCCATCGACGCCGGCCGGCTGGATTCCGCCAAGCCGGTCGATGCCGCCGCCCTGAAGGACGCAGGTCTGGTGAAGTCGGCGCCCGACGGCATCCGGCTGCTTGCAAAGGGCGAGCTGAAGGCCAAGATCAACATTACCGTCGCCGGCGCATCCAAGGCTGCCGTCGAGGCGGTCGAGAAGGCAGGTGGCTCGGTGACCGTGGTAATGGCCAGGGCCCCGGCCGGCGAAGGCGCGCCCGCTACCGAGTAATCGGGCGTCTGCCGGCCACCCTTAGCCCAATCTGCAGCTACGAGACAGGAAGCCATGGCATCCGCCGCCGAGCAACTCGCCGCCAACATCAACTTCAGCGCCTTCGCCAAGGCGCCGGAGCTGAAGAAGCGTCTGTGGTTCACGCTCGGCGCCCTGATCATCTACCGTCTCGGCACTTACATCCCGATCCCCGGTGTCGACCCGCAGATCCTGCAGGAGATCTTCGCCCAGCAGTCGGGTGGCATCCTCGGCATCTTCGACATGTTCGCCGGCGGCGCGCTCGGCCGCATGACCATTTTCGCCCTGAACATCATGCCGTACATCTCGGCGGCGATCATCATGCAGCTTCTGACGGCGGTCTCGCCGACCCTGGAAGCGCTGAAGAAAGAGGGTGAGGCCGGCCGCAAGAAGATCAACCAGTACACCCGCTACGGCACGGTCGTGCTGGCTGCCGTCCAGTCCTATGGCATCGCGGTGGGCCTCGAGAGTACGACGGGCGGCGCCGGCTCGGCGGTGCTGGATCCCGGCCTGTTCTTCCGCCTCACCACGGTGATCACCCTGACCGGCGGCACCATCTTCCTGATGTGGCTCGGCGAGCAGATCACCCAGCGCGGCGTCGGCAACGGCATCTCGTTGATCATCTTTTCCGGCATTGTGGCCAACCTGCCGCTGGCCCTTGTCCAGGTGCTGGAGCTCGGCCGCACCGGCGCGCTCTCGGCGCTGCTGATCATCGCCCTGCTGCTGGGTGCGGTGGCCGTGGTCGCCTTCATCGTCTACATGGAACGCGCCCAGCGCCGCATCGTCGTGCAGTACCCCAAGCGCCAGGTCGGCAACAAGATGTTCGGCGGCGAGGCGTCGCACCTGCCGTTGAAGCTCAATCCCTCAGGCGTCATCCCGGTGATCTTCGCCTCCTCGCTGCTGCTGCTGCCGGCCACGATCTCCGGCTTTTCCGGCGCCGGCGGGCCGGAGTGGATGACCTGGGTGAACATCTATCTCGGGCAGGGCCAGCCGCTGTTCCTGGCGCTCTACGCGGCGCTGATCATCTTCTTTGCGTTTTTCTACAGCGGCATCGTGTTCAATCCCGACGACACGGCCGAAAACCTCAAGAAGCACGGCGGCTTCATTCCCGGCATCCGTCCCGGCAAGAACACCGCGGGATACCTGCGCCACATCATCCTGCGCCTCGGCACGGTCGGCGCCCTCTATCTCGCTCTGGTCGCCCTGCTGCCCGAGATCCTGCGCTCCGAATACAACGTGCCGTTCTACTTCGGCGGCACCTCGCTTCTGATCGTGGTCACGGTGACCATGGATACCGTCGGCCAGATCCACGCACATCTGCTCGCGCATCAGTATGAGGGCCTCATCAAGAAGTCCAAGCTCAAGGGTCGGCGAGGATGAACCTCATTCTTTTGGGGCCGCCGGGCGCGGGCAAGGGGACCCAGGCCAAGCGCCTGGAACAGCGGCACAATCTGATCCAGCTTTCGACCGGCGACATGCTGCGCGCAGCGGTCGCCTCGGGCAGTGAGATCGGCAGAAAGGCCAAGGAGGTCATGGACGCCGGACACCTGGTCCCAGACGAGCTGATCATCGCCATGATCTCCGACCGCATCGAGCAGGACGACTGCGCCAAGGGATTCATTCTCGACGGCTTCCCGCGCACCACGCGCCAGGCCGAGGCGCTCGATGCGATGCTGGCCGAGAAGGGCATGAAACTGCACTCGGTCATCGAGATGAAGGTGAACGAGGATATCCTCGTCGACCGCATCATCGGGCGCTACATCTGCGCCACTTGCGGGGCCGGCTACCACGACCGCTACCTGCGGCCCAAGGTGGCCGGGGTATGCGACAACTGCGGCGGCACCGAGTTCAGGCGCCGCGCCGACGATACCGAGGACACGGTGCGCACCCGGCTGGCCGCCTACCACACCCAGACCGCGCCGATCCTGCCCTACTACCAGGGCAAAGGGGTTCTCCAGGCGGTCGACGGCATGGCCGGGATCGACGAGGTGACCGATCAGATCGAACAGGTCCTGGGGGCGGCATGACGGTTGACTCGCTGCTTTCGCTTTCTATAATCCAGCGGTTCCGGCGCCTCCGGCGATCGGACGCTTTTGCTTGTCTAGACATGGTTTTCGGGTCGAACGGGACCCGAGTCCGCGGCGTTTAAGGAGTTCGCGAAGTGGCACGTATTGCTGGCGTCAACATTCCGACGCAGAAACGGGTCGAGATTGCCCTCACCTACATTCACGGCATCGGCCGGACGATGGCGTCCAGCATATGCCGCCAGGTCGGTATCCCGCAGGAACGGCGGGTCAACGAGCTGACCGACGACGAGGTGGCGCGCATTCGCGAGTCCATCGACCGCGACTACGTGGTCGAGGGCGACCTGCGGCGCAACGTCGCCATGAACGTGAAGCGCCTGATGGACCTGGGTTGCTACCGCGGCCTGCGTCACCGCAAGGGCCTGCCAGTGCGCGGTCAGGGCACCAAGACCAACGCGCGGACCCGCAAGGGTCCGGCGCGGCCGATCGCAGGCAAGAAGAAAGTCACTAAGTAACGACGTCCAGCACCAGGATACAGGCACCAGTCTATGGCCAAACCTCAAGCGCGTGTCCGCCGCCGCGAGAAGAAGAACATCTCTTCCGGTATTGCGCATGTGAACGCTACCTTCAACAACACCATGATCACGATCACCGACGTGCAGGGGAACACCATCTCCTGGTCTTCGGCCGGTGGTCAGGGCTTCAAGGGCTCGCGCAAGTCGACCCCCTACGCGGCGCAGATGGCCGCCGAGGACGCCGGCCGCAAGGCGCAGGAGCACGGCGTGCGTACCCTCGAGGTCAACGTGAAGGGCCCCGGCTCGGGCCGCGAGTCGGCCCTGCGGGCCCTGCAGGCGGTCGGCTTCACGATCACCGCGATTCGCGACGTGACGCCGATCCCGCACAATGGATGCCGGCCGCCGAAGCGGCGCCGCGTCTGACCGCAGCTCGCAGGGGGCCAGCAGGCCTCCGCGGCGGCGGCAACGAATACGAAGAGGTGACGGCGGGAGGCTGCCCGCCATTTCGCCTTTGAGGCCGACGGAAGACGTCACCGTCCGAGCCGACATCGAACCAGCCTAGAAGTCGTGAGGGCACAAACGTGCTGCAAAAGAACTGGACCGAACTGATCAAGCCGATGAAGCTGGACATCCAGCCCGGACCTGACGCGCATCGCATCGCCAAGGTGGTAGCCGAGCCGCTGGAGCGTGGCTTCGGCCTTACCCTGGGCAACGCGATTCGCCGCGTGCTGCTGTCGTCGCTGCAGGGTGCGGCGGTGACCGCCATGCAGGTCGATGGCGTTCTGCACGAGTTTTCCTCGATCCCGGGCGTGCGTGAGGACGTCACCGACGTCGTCCTCAACGTGAAGGCCATTGCGCTGCGCATGGGCGGCGAAGGTCCCAAGCGCATGCGTCTGCGCGCCGAGGGACCGGGCGAGGTGACTGCCAGCCAGATCGAGACCGGCCATGATATCGAGATCATGAACCCCTCCCTGGTGCTCTGCACGCTGGACGACGGCGCGCGCATCGACATGGAGCTGACGGTCAACAACGGGAAGGGCTATGTCCCGGCCACCCAGAATCGTCCGGAAGACGCGCCGATCGGCCTGGTGCCGGTCGACTCGATCTTCTCGCCGGTGCGCAAGGTCTCCTACAAGGTCGAGAATACCCGTGTCGGCCAGGTCACCGACTACGACAAGCTGACCATGGAGCTCGAGACCAACGGCGCGGTGACGCCCGAGGATGCGGTGGCCCTGGCCGCGCGCATCCTGCAGGACCAGCTGCAGCTCTTCATCAACTTCGAGGAGCCCCAGCAGCGCCACGACGAGGAAGCGCCGAGCGAGCCGCCGTTCAACCGCAACCTGTTGCGCAAGGTGGACGAGCTCGAGCTCTCCGTGCGTTCGGCCAACTGCCTGAAGAACGACAACATCGTCTACATCGGCGATCTGGTGCAGAAGACCGAAGGCGAGATGCTGCGGACCCCCAACTTCGGCCGCAAGTCCTTGAACGAGATCAAGGAAGTGCTGTCGACCATGGGCCTGCATCTGGGCATGGAGATCCCCAACTGGCCGCCGGAGAATATCGAGGAACTGGCCAAGCGCCTCGAGGAGCCTTACTAGGCTCCGCCGCGGCGGAAGGCTGACGTTCAGTTATCGGAGCAAGCGGCTCACCCCGCTCGTACAAGCATCGCGCCGTTGAGGCGGCGGACTTGGCGGGCGGCAACACCATCGGCTTCGTGCGCGAAGCCCAGGACGAAGGGACAGAAAGATGCGTCACGGTTTCCACGGCCGCCGTCTCAACCGGTCGGCCAGCCACCGCAAGGCGATGTTCGCCAACATGGCGGCTTCCTTGATCAAGCACGAGCAGATCAAGACCACTCTGCCGAAAGCGAAAGACCTGCGGCGCGTCATCGATCGTCTCGTCACCCTGGGCAAGCGCGGCGACCTGCACGCCCGCCGTCAGGCGCTTTCGGTGCTGCGTGACACGCAGATCACCGCCAAGCTCTTCGAGGAACTGGCCGAGCGCTACAAGGAGCGCAACGGCGGCTACAGCCGCGTCTTGAAGGCGGGGTTCCGCTACGGCGACATGGCACCGATGGCGCTCATCGAGCTGGTCGATCGCAATCCCGCCGCCAAGGGCCTGGATTCAGGACCGACCCAGAATGGCGCCGAGGCCGAGGACGAGGACTGAGGTCCGCGCCCGACGGCGTCCCTTGGCAGGAAACTCAGCGAAAGGCAGCCCGAAAGGCTGCCTTTCCTCTTTGACGACCCCGGCTGGCGCTTCAGAATGGAGGGATCGGGCGGAGCCGCTTGCTCCGCTCGTCGCCCTCGGGCTTGACCCGAGGGCGACGAGCGGAAACGGTTGGAGTGACGAGGTGAACCTTTGATGGCACGAAGAAATGACCTCATGCCGAGGAGTCCGCTCGTCCTTGCCGCACTCACGGCTGTCGTCCCGGAGCCGGGACGACAGTGGTGTGCTCATCCAACCTTGGCCGTCCTCTGCCTCCTCCTCGCCCTGGCGCTCCCCGCCGCTCCCGCCGCCGCCCAGGAGACCACTCGCGAGGTCCCCACCAGCCGCGACGAGGTGATGCTCTCCTTCGCGCCGGTGGTGAAGCAGGCGGCCCCGGCGGTGGTCAACATCTTCGCCAAGCGCAAGGTGGAAAGGCAGCGCGCGGTCTCCTCGCTGCTCGACGACCCCTTCTTCCGCCGCTTCTTCGGTGACGGCTTCGGCGGCGAGCGGGAGCGCCGCCAGCGCGACCAGTCCTCGCTCGGCTCCGGCGTCATCGTCGGGGCGGAGGGCTTCATCGTCACCAACGAGCACGTCATCAAAGGCGCCACCGAGATCAAGGTGGTGCTGGCCGATCGGCGCGAGTTCGAGGCGGAGCTGGTGCTGACCGACGAGCGCACCGACCTTGCCGTCCTGCAGATCGAGCCCGGCGGCGAGGCGCTGCCCACCATCGACATGCGCGATTCAGACGAGGTCGAGGTCGGCGACCTCGTGCTGGCGCTGGGCAATCCCTTCGGGGTCGGGCAGACGGTGACCAGCGGCATCGTCTCGGCCCTGGCGCGCACGCAGGTCGGCATCACCGACTTCAGCTTCTTCATCCAGACCGACGCGGCGATCAATCCGGGCAACTCGGGCGGCGCCCTGGTCACCCTGGACGGCCGCCTCATCGGCATCAACACGGCGATCTACTCGCGCTCCGGCGGCTCGGTGGGCATCGGCTTTGCCATCCCCGCCAACATGGTGCGCACCGTGGTCGACAGCGCGCGCAGCGGGAGCGCCCTGGTGCGCGCCTGGGCCGGTCTCGCGGGACAGGACCTGACCTCCGAGCTGGCCGAGGGCCTGCGCCTCGATCGGCCCGGCGGCGTGGTCATCAGCGATGTCTACCAGGGCGGCCCGGCCGACCGCGCCGGGATTTCCGCCGGCGACGTCGTCGTCACGGTGAACGACCAGCCGGTGAACGACCTGCAGTCGCTGCGCTACCGCGTGGCCACCGGCATGCTGGGCGAGTCCCTCGACGTCGGGGTACTGCGCCGGGGCGAGGTGGTCGGCATCGAGCTGCCGCTGGAGCCGCCGCCAGAAAACCCGCCGCGCAACGAGCTGCGGCTGCTCGGCCACCACCCGCTGGGCGGCGCCTTCATCGCCAGCCTCTCGCCGGCCCTGGCCGAGGAACTGGACATGCCCGACAGCTGGTCCGGGGTGGTGATCACGCGGGTGCAGCGCGGCACCCCCGCCGACCGGGTCGGCTTTCAGGCGCGCGACGTCATCCTCTCCCTCAACGGGCAGTCGTTCCAGCGCTCCGGCGACCTGGCCGAGGTGCTCGACCGCCCCAGCGACCGTTGGCAGATCGTCTTCAAGCGGGACGGCAAGGTGCGGCGGGTCGAATTCAATTCCTGATGGGCGGCAATGACCGGACTCTTTGAAAGCCAGGCACCGCGGCCCCTGGCCGACCGCCTGCGCCCACAGGCGCTCGACGAGGTGGTCGGACAGAACCATCTGCTGGCGCCCGAAGCGCCAATGGGCCGCATGGTGCGCTCCGGGCGGCTGGCCTCGCTCATCCTCTGGGGACCGCCGGGCTGCGGCAAGACGACCATCGCTCGCCTGCTGGCGGCGGAGACCGACCTGGAGTTCGAACCTCTGTCCGCAGTGTTCTCCGGCGTTGCCGATCTGCGCAAGGTCTTCGAGCGCGCCAGGCAGCGCCGGCTTGCCGGGCGCGGCACGCTGCTCTTCGTCGACGAGATCCATCGCTTCAACCGTGCCCAGCAGGACGGCTTCCTGCCCTATGTGGAGGACGGCACGGTGATCCTGGTCGGCGCGACGACCGAGAACCCCTCGTTCGAGCTCAACCCCGCCTTGCTGTCGCGCTGCCAGGTCATGGTGTTGCGGCGGCTGGAGGAGGCCGCGCTGCGCGAACTGCTGGCCCGCGCCGAGGCGGCCGAAGGACGCGATCTACCGCTGACGCCGGAAGCCCGCGCGGCCTTGATGGCCATGGCCGATGGCGACGGGCGCTACCTGCTCAATCTCGCCGAGGAGATCTTTGCCCTCGGCGAGGGCAGCTGGAAGGCCGGCGACAAGCTCGATCCCGCGGCCCTGGCCGAGGTGGTGCAAAAGCGCGCCCCGATCTACGACAAGGGGCAGGAGAGCCACTACAACCTGATCAGCGCCCTGCACAAGTCGCTGCGCGGCTCCGACTGCGATGCCGCGCTCTACTGGTTCGCGCGCATGCTGGCCGGCGGCGAGGACCCGCACTTCATCGCCCGGCGCCTAGTGCGCTTCGCTGTGGAGGATGTAGGCCTCGCCGATCCGGCGGCACTGACCCAGACCGTGGCGGCCTGGCAGGCCTTCGAGCGCATCGGCAGTCCGGAGGGCGAGCTGGCGCTGGCGCAGGCCGTCGTCTACCTGGCTACCGCGCCCAAGTCGAATGCCGCCTACAAGGCCTTCGGGACGGCCCAGCGCGCGGCGCGGGACAACGGCTCCCTGGCGCCGCCGGCCCACATCCTCAACGCGCCGACCCGGCTGATGCGCGACCTCGGCTATGGCAAGGACTACGCCTACGATCACGACACCAGCGAGGGATTCTCGGGGCAGGACTACTTTCCCGACGGCCTGCCGCGCCAGACTTTCTACCGGCCGGTCGAGCGCGGCTTCGAAAGAGATCTACGCAAACGATTGGAATATTGGGAGAGACTGCGCGCCAGGGCGAAAAGCCGCGACGCCGAGGACTAGCCCTGCACCTCACGCGAATCTGCTATTCCACCTTGCCGGTTGTGCGATCCCCGCGAGCCCCTAATTTGTCACCCATACAATAATCGCCGGTCGCGGCAAGCGCGCCGGCAAGCAGGTCATACGAGGGGTCGAAATGGCGAATTACTGCGTGCCCGAGAAGGGTAAGGCAGCTCTCCTTTGCATCTCTGCGCAACGCGACTTCGTGGCACCCGGCTCGCCCGTGCGGGCCTGCGGCTGGCCGTCGGCGCTGCCCAACATCGTCCAGTTGGTCGAGAGCTTCCGGGCCCAGCAGGCCCCCATCTATCATTCCGTGCGGCTCTACAAGGCCGATGGCTCCAACGTCGACGCCTGCCGCCGCCAGGCGGTTGAGGAGGGCCTGCGCATCCTCATGCCGGGCACCCTGGGCGCCGAGCTGATCGACGAGTTGAAGCCCAGCAAGGAGGTGCGCCTCGACCCGGAGACGCTGTTCGCCGGCGACTTCCAGGAGATCGGTCGCAACGAGTACGTCCACTACCGCCCGCGTTGGGGCGCCTTTCACAACACCGGCCTGGAAGACAGGCTGCGCGCCCAGCGGATCACGACCCTGGTGCTCTGCGGCTTCAGCTTCTCCACCGGCGGCCGTGCCTCGGTCTACGAGGCCAGTGCCCGTGACTTCCGCATCGTCTTGGTGCCCGATGCCCTCTGCAATGCCACCGAGGACGCCGTTCAGGAACTCGGCCGCATGGGCATCTACCTGATGGATACCGCCAACTGTGCGGCCTGGATGGCCGGCGCCGGCCCCGGTTCGGTCGCCGCCGCCTGATCCCTTCGGCGCCCTTTGTTTGCACCCGCTCTCCAGCTTTGCTAGCTAGAGGCTAGCCAGACGGCGGCGCGTTCCCCGCGCCGCCGCAATCGCAGGGCAGCCAGGGCCACATCGGAGGGGACGACAAGGGGCATGCAGATCCAGCTTATCGCCGCCGTGGCCTGCGGCGGCGCCCTCGGGGCGGTCGGCCGCTATTTCGTAATTGCCCAAGTCGCGACCTGGACCGGCCATGGATTTCCCTTCGGCACGCTGGCGGTCAACGTCGTCGGCTCCTTCGCCATGGGGGTGCTGGTCGAGGTGGGGGCGCTCGCCTGGTCGCCTTCGCCGGAGCTGCGCGCCTTCCTCACCGTCGGCTTCCTCGGCGCCTTCACCACCTTCTCGACCTTTTCGATGGAGACCATACTGCTCTACGAACGCGGCGATCTGCTGCAGTGCGCTGCCTATGTGGCCGGCTCGGTGCTGCTTTCGGTCGGCGGCTTCTTTGCCGCCATGTTCCTGCTGCGAACGGCCCTGACATGAGCGCGGGGGGCACGACCGGCGTGCACCAGGTGCCCGTCGAGGCGGCCGCCAGCGGCCAGCGCCTCGACCGCTGGTTCAAACAGCACTATCCGCAGCTGACTCACGGCCGGCTGGAGAAGATGCTGCGCAAGGGGGAGATCCGCGTCGACGGCCGCCGGGTCAAGGCCTCGGAGCGGCTGGAGGAGGGACAGGTGGTGCGGGTGCCGCCGATCCCGGAGACGGCGCCCGCCGAGCGGCCGGCGGCGCCCGCTGCGCTCGCGGTATCGGCCAAGGAAGCCGCCGCCCTGCAGGCAGCCGTGCTCTACCGCGATGCCAACATCATCGCTCTCGACAAGCCCGCCGGCCTGGCCGTGCAGGGTGGCAGTGGCCAGCGCCGCCACCTCGACGGCATGCTCGAGGCCCTGCGCTTCGGCGCCGAGGAGCGCCCGCGCCTGGTCCACCGCCTCGACCGCGACACGGCCGGCGTATTGCTGCTCGCCCGCAACGCACCGACGGCGCGGGCCCTGACCGCGGCTTTCCGCGGCAAGGAAACCCAGAAGATCTATTGGGCGCTGGTGGCCGGCGTGCCGGCCGAGCGCCGCGGTGTCATCGACCTGCCGCTGGCCAAGCAGGCACAGAGCCGCGGCGAGGCTATGGCCGCCGATGATGACGCGGGCAAGCCGGCGCGGACGTTCTTTCAGGTGGTGGAGAGCTACCGCCGGGCCGCGAGCTGGCTGGTCCTGCTGCCGCTGACCGGCCGGACCCATCAGCTGCGCGTGCACTGCGCCGCCATGGGCACGCCGATCGTGGGCGATGGCAAGTACGGCGGTCGCGAGGCCTTTCCCGCGGCCCTGGCCAAGGCCGCTCCGGCCGCCAAGACGCTGCACCTGCTGGCCCGCGAGCTGGCGCTGCCGGACCCGGAGGTCGGCACCACCCTCAGGGTGACCGCGCCCCTGCCGCCGCACATGGCGGCGACCTGGAAGGCGCTGGGTTTCAACGAAGCGCGCGGGGAGGGCGCCCTGCAGGCCCTGCTCGCCTATGCCGAGGGGCTGCGCCACTCGCCGGCCAAGGGCTTGCGCCCGCTGTAGCGCGGACGGCCCCCGGCCGGCGGGCGTCCTGAAGGATCAGAAAGAGAAGCGGAAGGTTGGCGCCTCGGGACGATCGGCGACCTGGCTGGCCGGCCGCAGGTCCGGATCGGAGCTCGGCTTGGGCAGCTGGCGCAGCATGCGCGCGGTACGCTGACGCCAGGCCATGTCCGCGACCACGGTGTCCAGGGTGAAGCCCCACTGGGGATTATCGCCCCGCGGCTGGTACCTGGTCTCTTTCACCGCGTCGTAGTGGTTGTCGACGCTGCGTTGCCAGTCCTTGGCATCGACGGTTTCCGCGACTGCCGTGAGCGCGAGGAAGACAGCGGCGCCTGCGGCGAGAGCGATCTTGGTGAGCTGGAATGACATGCCCTACCCCTTTTTGGACGTTTGCCGATGTCAAAGGTATAGGGGGCAGTTTTTGCCATTTCTCCTGCTAAGTGCTTAAGAGCCTAAAATGACACCTTAGAAAACTCAACAATATCACAGCTTTACCTGTTAAGAGAAAATTAGTACTTGGTTAATACTTTGTTAACATCTGGGCAAATGTGGCGCAAATAAGGCTGTCCGCCAAAGGGGCCAGGGGAGATCAAGGGCTTATCCTTGTGGATGGATTGGGGCGCATCGGGTGTCGCCACATTTCCGCCCCGAACCGGCCTTCGCAACGGGCGCAGGCGGGCGGGCGGCGGTTCCCACGCTTTCGCCACAGCAATGGGGCGGTTCCGCCCTATTGCTTAACGTCGCATTGGAGAATCGAGGGCCGGGCGCGTGTCTCGAAGGAGGCAGGGCGTTGGCGCAAAGCGGCCGCGCTCAGTCGTCGCTGCGCCGGCGGGTGAAGAGGTCGCGGACGACCTGACGCATAAGCTGCTCGAACCTGGGATCCGCCGTACCGGCGGCGTCCTCGACCCAGCCGTCCACGGCGGCCAGCAGATCGTCGCCGCGGCAGAAGCCGGCACGCAGTTCGATGCGCTCGGCCGACGTCGGCGGCCCGCCCTCCGGCTGGCGGGAACAGAAGGCCAGCACTTCGCCGATGTTCGGCGAGTTGAACACCAGCACCAGGCGGAAGGCCGGGTCCTCGGCGGCGTCCTGCTCCGTCGTGAGCTGAAGCACGCGGCTTTGCAGCGCCTTTTCCATGACCGCCGTGACCTGGGATTCCAGTGCCTCGCCCTCGCCGAAGGGATCGCCGTCGATTTCCATGTAGAGCGGCCCCTCGTTGCGGGTCGCTGCGATGAGGAAATCGAAGCTGCCGCTGGGGTGCATGTAGGGCGTGACGGTCGAGGGACCCTGGTCGCAGGCGGCCAGGGCGAGGAGTCCGGCGAAAACGGCCGGCAGGGTCGCAGGCAGCCCGCGGGCGGAGGCGGGACGGTGGGGCAGCGGCATGGCAGGGAGCTCGAATTCCAGGAGGGTGGCATCACGAATCGTCTTAAGCATGCGGTCCCGACGTGATAGAGACAACGCCCAATGACAGCACTGCCATTCCCCCACCGCTTCATCGTCTTCGACGTCGACGGCACCCTGATCGACAGTCAGCACACCGTCGTACACTGCATGAGCGAGGCCTTCGTGGCGCACGGTCTGCCGGCCCCGGCGGCCGCGGCCATCCGGGCCACCATCGGACTGAAGCTGGACATCGCCATCACCAGCCTGCTGCCCGAGCCGGACCAGGCAAGGGCCCTGCTGGTGGTGGAGGGTTACCGCACCGCCTTCTTCGCTCTGCAGGACAGCCCGGGCCACGACGAGCCGCTGTTTCCCGGCACCCTGGAGATGCTCGACGCTCTGGTGCATCCGGAGATCTTTCTCGGCATCGCCACCGGCAAGAACCGGCGCGGTCTCGATCGGGTGTTGCTGCGCCACGGCCTGGCGCCGCGTTTCCACAACCTCAAGACCGCCGACGACGGGCCCGGCAAGCCGCACCCCCATCTGCTGGAGGCCGCCATGGCCGAAGTCGGCGCCGCGCCGGAGCAGACGGTGATGATCGGCGACACCACCTACGACGTGGAAATGGCCCGCGCCGCGGGCTGCGTGGCGGTCGGGGTCAACTGGGGAAACCACGAAGAAGAAAGCCTCCTCGCCGCAGGAGCTCACTGTATCATTGGACATTTTTCTGAGCTTAGTCAGTCGCTTGCGCGCCTAACCGGAGAGACAGCATGAAGCTCAAGCGGATCGTCACGGGCATCGCTGCGCTGAGCGCCGCCGTGGCGGTCGCCGGCTACGCCATCATCGCTTCACTGGACGTCCAGCAGGTCGCCGACTACGCCAGGGCCGAGGTGAAGGCCGCCACCGGGCGCGACCTCACCATTGCCGGGCCCGTCGAGCTCGCGGTTTCGCTGACACCCTCGATCCTGCTGCAGGACGTCGGCTTCGCCAATGCCGAGTGGGGCAGCCGGCCGGCGCTGGCGAACGTCCGGCGTCTCGAGGTCGAGGTGGCGCTGCTGCCGCTGCTGATCGGCGATGTGGTGGTGAAGCGCCTCGTCGCGGTGGAGCCCGACATCCTGCTGGAGATCGATGCCGAAGGCCGCGGCAACTGGGAGTTCGAGGAAGCACCGGCGGACGCTGCGCCGGCACCGGGCGGAGAAGCCGCGTCGATCACCCTCCCGGACGTGCAGGAGTTCCGCATCGAGGGCGGCTTGCTGCGGCTGGTCGACGCCGCGGCGGGGGAGACTCTGGCCTTGGATGTGACGGAGGCCGTCGGCAGCCTGCCGAGCGGCGGCGGAGTGCGACAGCTGCGCCTGACGGCCGCGTACAACGGCCACCCCTTCACCGCCGAGGGCAGCTACGGCGGCCTGCCGGCCCTGCTCTCCGGCGCGCCCGGGCCGGTCGATGTGACCCTGCGGGCCGGTGGCGCCACCTTCAGCGCCAAGGGCACGGCTGGTGACCTGACCGGTGCCGTGAGCGCCGAGTTGGCGGTGCGCGTCACCGGCGACGACCTCTCGGGGCTGTCGCCCTGGGCCGGCGCAGAACTCCCGGCCCTCGGCCCTTACGATCTCTCAAGTAACGTCAGGATAGATGGGCAAGGATTTGAATTTTCAGGCTTTGTCGCCAAGCTCGGCAGCAGCGACCTTACCGGCAACCTGGGCCTGTCGCTGGCCGGCGAGCGGCCGACGGTGCAGGCCAGCCTGGTCTCGAAGCTGCTCGACCTGGCCGACTTCTCCGGCGCTGCCGGCGCCTCAGGCGATGCCGCCGGCGGCAGCGGGTCGGGCGGCGGACCCGCCAGGGTCTTTTCCGACACGCCGTTGCCCCTGGCGGCGCTCCGGGCGGTCGACGCCCAGGTCAAGCTGCACGCAGAGCGTCTGCGCCTCGTCAGCGTGACGTTGGAGGAGGTCCAGACGGTGCTGGCGCTGAAGGCGGGGGACCTGACCCTCGAGCCCCTGGTGGCCAAGCTGGCGGGCGGCAGCCTGGCCGGGCGGGTGACCCTGGCGGCGGCCAAGGCGGAGCCGGAGCTCGCGCTGCGCCTGGAGGGCAAGGACGTCGACTTCGGCGATCTCCTGAAACAGGCCGAGGTGACCGACCAGGTCGGCGGCGCGCTGGAGTTCGAGGCCGACGTGAAGGGCCGCGGTACCAGCCCGCACGCCATCGCCTCGACGCTCGGGGGGCATGTCCAGTCGGTGGCCCTCGATGGCACCATCGACAACTCGCTGCTGCGGGTCCTGAGCTTCGGCCTCGGCGACATCATCGGGCCGCTGTTCGGCAGCAGCGAGAAGACCCGCCTGGAATGCTTCGTCACCCGCTTCGACATCGAGGGGGGCCAGGCCAAGAGCCGCGCCCTAGTGCTGGACAGCGGGGCCTTCGCGGTGGCCGGGCGCGGCGGCATCGACCTCGGCGAGGAGCAGGTGAACCTCGCCTTCGACACCGAGACCAGCCAGCCCAGCCTCGCCAGCCTGGCGGTGCCCTTCCGGGTCACCGGCCCGCTCGGCAATCCCCGTGCGACCCCCGATCCGGTCGGCGCGGCGGTGGGCGTGGTCGGGACGGTGGGCGACGTGGCCAAGACAGGCGGCAACATCGTCGGCGGCGCCGTCGACGCCGTCGGCGGGATCATCGGCACCGGGCCGATCATCGGCCAGATCGGCAGCAACCAGACCCTCTGCGGCGAGGCCTTGGCCGCCATCGGCCGCGGCACGGCGGCCGGCCAGTCCTCCGGCGGCGGCGCCTCGGGCGGCCTCGCCGACGACGTCGGCAAAGCCCTGAATGACGCCGGCGACGAGATCGAGAAGGGCTTCAAGAGCCTCTTCGGCAACTGACGGACCCATGCAGCAGAAGATCAAGCGCTTCTACAAGACGGCCGCGGCTGCGCCCGCCGAGGCGGGCGGTTTTGCCGTCCTGCTCGACGGACGCCCGCTGCGCACGCCCGTGAAGACGCCGCTCGTCGTTCCCGTCCAAGCGCTGGCCGAGGCCGTTGCCGCGGAGTGGCAGGGCCAGGGCGCGGAGGTTGATCCCCAGGCCATGCCACTGAACGCCCTGACCTGCACCGCCATCGACATCGTAGCGACGCATCGCCGCCAGGTCGTCGACGACCTGCTCGGTTTTGGCGGCCACGATCTGCTGTGCTACTGGACCGACGAGACCGGCGAGCTGCTGCAGCGTCAGCAGCAGAGCTGGCAGCCGCTGCTGGACTGGGCGGCGGCGGCGCTCGGCGCGCCGCTGCGGAAGACCTGCGGCATCACCTCCCTGGACCAGCCGGCCGCCAGCCTCGCGGCCCTGAGGCGCGCCGTCGAGGCCCACGACGACCTGGCGCTGACGGGCCTGGCGGCGGCGGTGAAGGCGGCAGGCTCGCTGGTGCTCGGCCTGGCGCTGGCCGGCGGCCGGATCGACGCGGCGGAAGCCTTCGCGCTGTCGCAGCTCGACGAGCTCTATCAGGCCGAACGCTGGGGCGAGGACGCGGAGGCCGCCAAGCGCCTGGAGGCGCTGCGGCTGGAACTGGAAAGCGCCGCCCAGTTTCTTGATCTTGTTCGGTAGATTTTCTACCTATCAGGTTGATATGTATAAGTTGTCACCCTCGGGCTTGACCCGAGGGTCCATGGTGCCGTTTGCACGAACCGTGCGAGCGTTGAAATGGATTGCCGGGTCAAGCCCGGCAATGACAGTTGGAGAAAGGCACAACGCCCTTGCGTCCACACCACCAGTCACCCTCGCACTCGCTCCGCTCCGTTGGCCGGGATGACAGTTCGAATGGGGGCAACCGCCTCTCCCCGCCCGCTGGCACAGCCGTATCGCACGTGGTATCAGCTTTGCCGGAATCGAAGCGGGGGAATCGGCGCCATGCAGGACATTCTTCAGCGGCTCGAGGAGATGCGCGCGCAGGCCGCCATCGGCGGCGGGCAGAAGCGCATCGAGGCGCAGCACGCCAAAGGCAAGCTGAGCGCCCGCGAGCGGCTGCAGATCCTGCTCGACGAAGGCTCCTTCGAGGAGTGGGACATGTTCGTCGAGCACCGCTGCCTCGACTTCGGCATGGACCAGCAGAAGATCTCCGG
>WHTV01000057.1:20870-25402 GCA_009377535.1 Kiloniellaceae bacterium | reverse complement strand
TGCTGGTCTCTCAAGAAAACCGGCTCCTGACGCAAGCACCGTTCTTCGACGCTGCGCAGGCCGCTGCTGCCCTGCGCAACGGGGCCTGACCGCGGCGCCCTCTGCCCGGCCCCTCGGCTGACGTGGTGAGGATGTCCTGGTTCGCGCCCTCGCGGCCAGCGATGAAGATCTCTCGTTCGGCGGCACCAAAGTCGAGCGTACTGTCCGCTGCTTCGGTGTCGTGGTTGATGACACCCCCCACCGTAGCCGAACAAGATCGATATCCGATTCCTGGGGCCGAGCGGACGCGCTCTGCCCTCCTCTCGGGATGAGGCCTGCAGCCTAGTCCGCCGCTCGGGCTTCGCGGGCGCGGTCGACGAGGCGGTTCTCCAGCGCGCCGATGCCGTCGATCTCGACCCGTACGACGTCGCCGTGGCCCAGGTAGCGCGGCGGCTTGAAGCCGATGCCGACGCCGGCGGGCGTGCCGGTGGCGATGACGTCGCCCGGCAGCAGGGTGATGCCGGCCGAGAGCGTCTCGATGATGGTCGGCACGTCGAAGATGAGCAGGCCGGTGTTGGAGTCCTGACGCTGCTCGCCGTTCACGAAGGTCTGCACCCGGGTCGCTGCGAGGTCGATCTCCTCGGCGGTCACCGCCCAGGGGCCCATGGGGCAGAAGGTGTCCTGCGACTTGCCGATAAGCCACTGGCTGTGGCGGCCCTGCAGGTCGCGCGCCGTCACGTCGTTCACGATGGTGTAACCCCAGACGTGGTCGAGGGCGTCGGCTTTCTTGATGCCGCGCCCGCCCCTGCCGATGATGACCGTCAGCTCGACCTCGTAGTCGACCGCGGCGTCGACCGATGAATCCATGACGATGGGCTCGCCGGCGGCGATCACCGATTCCGGCACCTTGGAGAAGATGATCGGCACCTTGGGCACGGCACCGGCGGCGGCGCTGGAATCGAAGCCGGAGGAAGCGAACTCCTGGGCGTGGTCGTAGTAGTTCTTGCCGACGCAGAAGATGTTGCGGCGCGGCCGCGGGATCGGCGCTTCCAGGACGATGTCGGAGAGCGCGACGGGGTCGCCGAGCTGCGGCAGCGGCAGGCCCTCCGCCGTCAGCCGGGCCAGCGCTTCCACGCCGCGTTCGGCGTGGAAGCGCTCCAGGGCGAAGGGCCGCACGTGGCCCTCGGCTGCGTCGAGCAGTCCCACGCGGCGCTCGCCGTCCACTCGAAAGGTTCCTACCTTCACGTCTTCCTCCGTCGGTAATGCTTCGTCCTGCGTCAGCCGCCGGGCGGGCCCGCGAGGGTGCAGCCGAGGTTGCGCAGCCGGCCGTCGTCGAGGCCGTAGACCAGGCCATGCACCAGAAGGCCCTGACCCCGGCTCCAGGCGTCCAGCACGATGGGCGTCTCGGCGACCCGCTTTACCTGCGCGATGACGTTCAGCTCGCAGAGCCGGTCCTGACGTGCCTGGTGATCCGGCAGGCTGTCGAGCTCCGCCAGGCAGCGCGCGGCGGTATCGCGGATCGGTTGCAGCCAGTGGTCGATGAGGCCGTGGCGCTGGCCGTCGACCGCCGCCTGGATGCCGCCGCAGCCGTAGTGGCCGGTGACGATGATCTCGCGCACCTGCAGCTGCTCGACGGCGAACTGCAGCACCGAGAGACAGTTCAGGTCTCCGGGGTTCACCAGATTTGCGACGTTGCGGTGGACGAAGACCTCGCCCGGCTCGAGGCCGGCGATCACGTTGGCCGGCACGCGGCTGTCGGAACAGCCGATCCAGAAGTAGTGCGGCCGCTGGATGCCGGCCAGGCGCTTGAAGTAGCTGGCATCCTGGGCGAGCCGCTCGGCCGCCCAGTCGAGGTTGCGCTGTAGCAGGGTTTCCAGCAAGGCTCGTTCACTCCGGCAGCAGACACCCTGTCATAACGGACAAGACGCGCCGGGGCCAGTGTTGAAGTAGCGAAGGGAAGTCACGCACCGGCCTCCCCACCACACCACTGTCGTCCCGGGGCGACAGCTCTGGGTGTGCCGAGGGGAAATGCTCAACCCTTCTGACCCAGCCGGTCCAGCAGGCGCAGCAGATCGCGCCGCTCCGCCGCGCTCAGGCCGTGGAGCGTCTCGCTGGAGATGTCCGGTCCGACGGCCACGAGCTCGCGGGCCAGCTCGTGGCCGTCGTGGGTGAGTTGCACGAGGCGGCGGCGGCCGTCGGCCGGGTCGGTGCGGACCGCCACCAGGCCGCGCTGGGCCAGCCTCTGGACCACGCCCAGCACCGTGGCCGGATCCATGGCGACGACGGCGCCCAGCTTGGTCTGCGCGAGCTCGCGCTGCTCCAGCAAGGTGACCAGGACGGAGAACTGCTGCGGCGTCAGGTTGCGGTCGCCGATCTTCGACTGGAACACCTCGCAGGCGTACTGGTGGGCGCGCCGCAGCAGAAAGCCGATCTGCTGGTCCAGGCGATAGTCCAGTGTCTCGCCGGCAGCCTCGCCGGGCGGCGGGTCGATGAGCGGCGGCGTGCTCACGCCACCTCCGCCAGGGTCTCGGCCGGCGGCGTGTTGCGCGAACGCCCACAGCGCACCACGCCGTCGATGATCACCATGGAGACGCCCGGCAGGTCGCCGAGGCGCACCGAGTCCAGCAGGTCCTTGCCGGCGGTATGCTGGGCGCGATCCATGATGACGAAGTCCGCCGCGCGGCCGGGTTCGACGAGGCCGCAGTCGAGCTCGCGCATCCTTGCCGTGTTGCCGGTGGCGAAGCAGAACACGGTCTCCGCCGGCACCTCGCCGATGGACGACAGCAGCGAGATCATGCGCAGGATGCCGAGCGGCTGGACGCCGGAGCCGGCCGGCGAGTCGGTGCCGAGGATGATGCGCTCCGGCTGGCCCAGCTCCATCGCCGTGCGCATGGCGTAGAGGCCCGCGAGTTCATTCCCGTTGTGGACGATCTCCACGGCCCGCGTGCAGCTCTCGCAGAGGCAGCGGATCTGGCTCAGCGGCAGGGCGGTGTGGCCGCCGTTGATGTGGCCGATGACGTCGGCGTCGGCTTCCAGCACCACGTCGGCGTCGATGAGGCCGGAGCCGGGGATCGAGGGCCCGCCGGTATGGATGGTGCTCTGGATGCCGTACTTGCGTGCCCAGGCGACCATCTGCTTGGCCTCCTGGCCCTGCTTCACGCCGCCGAGGCCCACTTCGCCCAGCAGCTTCACGCCGGACTCGGCGAGCTGCTTGAAGTCTTCCTCGACCATGCCCTTCTCGATGACCGGCGCGCCGGCGTGCACCTTCACGCCCGCGGGGCGCAGGTTGGAGAAGGCGCGCTGCGCGGTGATCGCCAGGGCCTTCAGGCCGATGATGTCCTTGGGTCGCCCGGGCAGGTGCACCTCGCCGGCCGAGATCATGGTGGTGACGCCGCCGTTCAGGAAGCTGTCGATCCAGTTCAGCTGGCTCTGCCGCGGCGTCCAGTCGCCGAAGACCGGATGCACGTGGCTGTCGATGAGGCCGGGCGCCACGGTAGTTCCCTTGGCGTCCACCGTCCTCGCGGCGCCGCCGCTATCGACCTTGGCGGCCTTGCCGACCTCGGCGATGCGCCCGTCGACCACCACGATGGTGTCGGCATCGAGGATCGGCTTTGCCAGGTCGCCAGACAGCAGCAGACCGATGTTCCTGATGACCAGCTTCTCGCTCATCGTGATATCTCCCTCTACACCGCCAGATACTGCTGGCGGACCTCCTCGTTGTGCTCCAGCTCCGCCATGGCGCCCTCGTAGCGGATGCGCCCGGTCTCGATGACATAGGCGCGGTCGCTGACCAGGGCGGCGAAGTAGAGGTTCTGTTCCGACAGCAGCACCGGGATGCCCTGCGCCTTGATCTGCTGCACCACCTTGATGATCTGTTCGACCACGACCGGCGCCAGGCCCTCCGAGGGCTCGTCGAGCAGAATGCAGCCGGGGTTGCCCATCAGGGTGCGGGCGATGGTCAGCATCTGCTGCTCGCCGCCGCTCAAGGTGCCGGCCAGGCGGCGGCGCGCCTCGGCCAGGTTGGGGAAGAGGTCGAAGAGGTCGTCGGCCGTCCAGTGCCGCGTGCCCTCGCGCGGCGGCTGGCGGCCGCAGTCGAGGTTCTCCTGCACCGTCAGGCGCGTGAAGACGCGACGCTCCTCCGGCACGTAGCCGAGGCCGCGCCGGGCGATGCGGTGCGACGGCTCGCCGAGGATCTCCTCGCCCTGGTAGGCGATGCTGCCCGCGGTGACCCGCACCATGCCCATGATCGACTTGATGGTGGTCGACTTGCCGGCGCCGTTCCTGCCCACCAGCACGACGATCTCGCCCTTCGCCACGGTCAGCGAGACATCGGAGAGGATGTGCGCCTGGCCGTAGTAGCCGTGAATGCCGCGGACCTCCAGCATGGGGCTAGAGCCTTTCATGGCCATAGACCTGGCCCTCGCCGAGGTAGGTCTTCAGCACCAGCGGATTCTTCCGGATCGCTTCGGCGTCGCCCTCGGCAATCAGCGCGCCGCGGCTCAGCACGATGATGCGGTCGGCATGGCCGAATACGATGTCCATGTCGTGCTCGG
>WHTV01000057.1:0-20860 GCA_009377535.1 Kiloniellaceae bacterium | reverse complement strand
CAGCCGGGCGGCGAGGCCCATGAGCGCGACGCGCTCGCGCGGCGCCATGCCGGCTGTCGGCTCGTCCATCAGCAGCACCCGCGGGTTGCCGGCGAGCGCCACGGCCAGCTCGACCCGCTTCAGGTCGCCGTAGGCCAGGACGCCGCAGGGGCGGTCCGCCTGGGTCGCCATACCGACCATGTCGAGCAGCGCCAGCGCCTCCTCGCGATGACGGTTCACCGCGCTGCGGGTGAAGGAGAACAGTTCGCGGCGCTGGCTCATCAGCACCATGGCGACGTTCTCCGCCACGGTCATCGTCGGAAAGGTGGCGGTGATCTGGAAGGTACGCCCGACGCCGCGCCGCCAGATCTGCGCCGGGCTGCGGCCGACCAGCTCCTCGCCGGTCAGCTTCACGCTGCCGCGGTCGGGGCGGATCTGGCCGTTCAGCATGTTGAAGCAGGTGCTCTTGCCGGCACCATTGGGGCCGATGAGGGCCAGCAGTTCGCCCTCGGCCACCGCGAAGCTGACATCCTTCACCGCCTGCACGCCGCCGAAGGCCTTGCTCAGGCCCTCGACCGCCAGGCCGGGCCGGGCCGCCGCTGTGTTCTCGGCCAGGGTCATGCCTGCTGCTCCTTGCCGGGCGCGGTGCCCTGCAGTGTGCCGGGCGAGGCCTCGAGCTTCAGGTGGCGGCCGAGGTGGTGTCTGGCGGCGCCGCCGAGGCCCTGCGGGAAGAGCAGCACCAGGGCAACGATGGCGAGACCGACCAGCAGGCGCCAGTATTCGAAGCTGATCAGCTCGTCGTGCAGCCAGGTAAAGGCGGCGGCGCCGACCACCGGGCCGGAGAGCGACTGAAGGCCGCCCAGCAGCACCATGAGCAGCGCGTCGAAGGAACGCGGAATGGACATCTCGTCGGGAAACACCGAGCCCTTGGAGAAGGCGAAGAGGCCGCCGGCGAGGCCTGCCATGGCGCCGGCGAAGACGAAGGCGGCAAGCTGCTGGCGCTTGATGTCGATGCCGATGGCCGCGGCGCGCAGCATCGAGTCCCGCGTCGCCCGCAGGCCGTAGCCGAAGGGCGCGAAGACCACCCGGCGGATCAGGAAGATGCCGGCCGCCGCGACCGCCAGGGCGACGTAGTAGAAGACGACCGTGCCGGAAGCCCAGGCGGCGGGCCAGATGCCGAGCAGGCCGTCGTCGCCGTTGGTGACCTCCGACCACTGGAACACGATCGACCAGGCGACCTGCGCGAAAGCGAGGGTCAGCATGGCGAAGTAGACGCCGGAAAGCCGCACGCAGAACCAACCGACGACCAGCGCCAGCAAGCCGCCGCCGAGCGGTGCCAGCAGCAGGGCCAGCTCGAAAGGCGTGGCGGCGTAGGTCACCAGCAGCGCCGCGGCATAGGCGCCGCCGCCGTAAAAGGCGGCATGGCCGAAGGACACCAGCCCCCCGGTCGACATGAGAAAGTGCAGGCTGGTGGCAAAGAGCGCCAGCACCAGGATGTCGGTGACCAGCACCAGGATGAAGCTGTCGACCGCGAGCGGCGCCAGGAGCAGCGCGGCCAGCACCAGCGCGACGAAGATCTTGTAGTGCGGCCCGGCCGGCAGCACCACCTGGCTGGCGCCGGTCTCGGTCTTGTGGCCGATGGTCTCCGGGCGGCCGAGCAGGCCGGTCGGCCGGATGACGAGGATGACGGCCATGAGAATGAACATCAGCACCAGGGTGCCGTTCGGCCACACCAGGATGCCGAAGGTATTGAGTTCGGAGATCAGCACGGCGGCGAGGAAGGCGCCGAGGATCGAGCCCATGCCGCCGACCACCGTGACCACGAAGACCTCCGCCAGGATGCCGAAGTCCATCAGCAGGTTCGCGTCGCCCTTGGGCAGCTGCACCGCGCCGCCGAGACCGGCCAGCATGGAGCCCAGCACGAAGACGCCGGTGAACAGCAGCGACTGGTTGACGCCGAGGGCGCCGACCATCTCGCGGTCCTCGGTGGCCGCGCGCACCAGGATGCCCCAGCGGGTGCGGTTGAACAGCATCCACAGCGCCAGCAGAACAAGAGGCCCGATGGCGATCAGCGCCAGTTCGTAGAGCGGCATGGGCACGTCGAAGATCCGCACGATGCCGGTCAGGCCCGGCGCCCGCGGGCCGAGCAGGTTCTCCGCGCCCCAGGCCCAGAACACCGCATCCTGCACGATGAGGATGACGCCGAAGGTGGCGATGAGCTGGAACAGCTCCGGCGCCTTGTAGAGGCGGCGCAGGATGACGGTCTCGACCAGCAGGCCGACCAGCCCGACCGCGACGGAAGCCAGCAGCAGCGCCACCCAGAAACCAATTGCGCCGCCGCCCAGCCGATGCACCAGCGAATAGCCGAAGTAGGCGCCCAGCATGTAGAAGGATCCGTGGGCGAAGTTCACCACGCGGGTGACGCCGAAGATGATCGACAGGCCCGAGGCGGCGAGAAACAGCGCCGAGGCGCTCGCCAGCCCCGAGAGGAACTGCACCAGGTAGACACCCATCAGGCGGCCTCGATCATCTTGGCACTATCGGCGGAACGGCCGGGCGCCACCGCGGCGCCCGGCCCTTTACGTCCAAGGCGCTCAGCCGCCCTCGGCCGGGCGCAGGGTCTTCACTACCTCGTCGGAGGGCATGTAGTCCTCACCCTTCCGATAGCTCCAGTCGACCATCACGCCCTTGCCGTCCTTCACCGCGGTGACGCCGACGTAGGCGCCCATGGTCGACTGGTGGTCGAGCGCTCGGTAGGTGATCGGCCCGACCGCAGAATCGTGCTCGAGACCCTTGAAGGCCTCGACCAGCGCCTCGGTCTCGGTGCTGCCGGCCTTCTCGATGGCCGCGGCGATGGACAGCATGGCGTTGTAGCCGACCAGCGAGCCGACGCGCGGATAGTCGTCGAACTTCGCCTGGTAGGCTTCGAGGAAGGCGTTGTGCTCCGGCGTGTCGATGTCGTACCAGGGATAGCCGGTGACGATCCAGCCTTCCGGGGCCTCGGCACCCAGCGGGTCCAGGTACTCCGGCTCGCCGGTCAAGAGGCCCAGCATGGTGCGGTCGTCGAACAGCTCGCGCAGGTTGCCTTCGCGCACGAGCTTGGCGAGATCGCTGCCGAAGGTGACGTTGTAGATGCCGTCGGGCTTCAGCGCCTCCAGCGCCTGCACTTCGGCGGCGGCGTCGATCTTGAACAGCGCCGGCCACTGCTCGCCGACGAACTCGACGTCGGGCTTCAGGGCTTTCAGCACCTCCTTGAAAGCGATGACGGCGTCCTTGCCGTAAGCGTAGTTCGGCGCGATGGTCGCCCAGCGCTTGGCATCGGTCTTGGCCGCCTCCTCGGCCAGCATGGCCGCCTGCATGTAGGTGCTGGGCCGCAGGCGGAAGGTGTAGCGGTTGCCGTCCTGCCACACCAGCGAGTCGGCCAGCGGTTCTGCCGCCAGGTAGAGGCGCTTCTTCTGGCCGGCATAGGCGGTGAGCGCCAGGCCGACGTGGGAGAACAGCGAGCCGGAGATCAGCACCACCTCCTCCTTGACGAAAAGCTCCTCGGCGTAGCGCACGGCCTCGCCCGGCTTGCCCTGGTCGTCGCGCGAGACCAGCTCCAACGGCCGGCCCAGCACGCCGCCGTCGGCATTGATCTGCTCGATCGCCAACTCCGCGCCCTGCCTATAAGGAAGGGTGTGGGCGGGCAGGGTCTTGTAGCTGTTGATGTCGCCGATGCGGATTGGATCGGCGGCGCCGGCCACACCCGGTGCCGCCAGGGAAAGAGCCAACGCGGCCGTCCCCAAAAGCTTTCTCATGCCCATGTCTGCCTCCTGTTTTCGTGCTGCTTGTTCACCGAATGCCTTGTTACGCTCTCGCCCGCCACTCTAAGCTGTCATGCCCGGGCTTGACCCGGGCATCCATCGTGCCACCCGGCACAGGCCGGCGCCGCGGATGCATGGACCCTCGGGTCAAGCCCGAGGGTGACAAGAAGAGCAACGTGGGTGCGAGTGATCGCATCGGCCTCGCCCTCCTCACCGCTACGACGCCGCCTGCAACGGCGCGCCCTCATTGCCCGCCCCACTCTCCTCCGCCGCCATCTCGGCGATGATGCGGCGCAGGTGGTTGGGCCCGCGGTCGATGGCGAGCTTCACGCCGCGGCGCGCCGGCGGCTTGGTCTCGCGCGCCTGGATCGTCTCGAGGATCGACTTGTCCTCGGCGAAGGCGACGCGGAACTGCTCGTTCATGCGCTCGCCCAGGCCTTCGTCGTCGAGGCCGATGTTGCGCAGGTGCATCCAGTGATCGACGGTGCGCGTCTGCGATACCGGCGTCAGAAAATGCAGCGCGAAGAGCCGCACGCCGCGGTCGCGCTGCTCCTCGCCGATGGCGTCTTCCGTCGCCGCGCTGCCGAAGTCGATGACCGCCACGTTTGGCGCATGCAGGGTGTAGTAGTGCCAGCGGTCGACCTTGCCGGCGAAATTGCCGAAAGCCTTGAAGAAGCCGACCGGCGGCGCATTGCGGATCCAGCGCGAGGTGACCACCGTGCGGCCTCGGCGTTCGCAGTCGATCGGAACATCCTCGCTCGCCGCGCTGCCGAGGGTCGTCGGGTGCACGAAGCTGACGTGGGCAGGGTCGCAGAGGTTGTCGGCCAGCGGCAGGTAGTGGCTCTCGATCGACAGCGCGTCGCCGTAGTGCGGCGCCCAGCGCGGGTCGTCGAACTCCGCCATGTCGAAGACCAGCGCGGGATCGGCCTGCGCCGCCTCGCCCATCCAGATCCAGACGATGCCGCGCGCCTCGTGGACGGGGTAGCCGCGCACCCAGGCCGAGGACGGCAGGTTGCTCTGGCCCGGAATGCGCACGCATTTGCCGTCGCAGCCGAAGGTCATGCCGTGGTAGCCGCACTGCACCGCGTCGCCGACCAGCCGGCCCTTGGACAGCGGCAGGCGCTTGTGCGGGCACTCGTCGGTCAGCGCCACGGCTTCGCCCGCTTCCGTGCGGTAGACGACGATGTCCTCGTCCATGACGGTGAGCGGCGTGAGCTCGCGGCCGAAGTCGCGCGACCAGCCGACGACGTACCAGGCATTGCGGATAAAGGTCATCGCTCCTTCTCCTTCTTCTTCGCCACCTAGTCCCAGTCCGGGGCGACGGTCACCTCGATGCCGTCGAGGGCGGGCGACATGATGATCTGGCAGGACAGCCGCGACTGCGGCGCCACCTCGAAAGCGCCGTCGAGCATGGCGACCTCGTCGTCGCTCTGCGGCGGCAGGCGCTCCAGCCAGGCGGCTGCGACGTAGACATGGCAGGTGGCACAGGCACAGCAGCCGCCGCACTCCGCGCGGATGCCGATGTCCTCCTCCTCGGTCAGCACCTGCATCAGCGTGTCGCCCTCCTTGAAAGAGAACTCATGCTGGCCGCCCTCACGGTCGGTCGCCAGAACCTTCATGCCACTTTCAGCCTCTGCTGCAGCTCGCTGGAGGACGTCGTGTACTGGAAGCGCAGCTTCTTGTCCGGATGCACGTAGTGGAAGGCCTGCTGCGCCATCAGCGCCGCCTCGTGGAATCCGGAGAGAATCAGCTTCAGCTTGCCGGGATAGCTGTTGATGTCGCCGATGGCGAAGATCTGCGGCACCGAGGTTTCGAACTTCTCGGTGTCGACGGCGATGTGGTTCTCGTGCAGGTTCAGCCCGAAATCGGCGATCGGCCCCAGCTTCATGGTGAGGCCGTAGAACGGCAGCAGCGTGTCGCAGGGCACGACCCACTCGCCGGCCTCCGGCGACTTCAGCTTGACGCCGGTCAGGCGGCCGCCGTCGCCTTCCAGGCCGGCGATCTGGGCGATCAGGAACTTGATCTTCCCGGCCTCGGCCAGGGCATGCATCTTGTCGACGGAGTCCGGCGCGGCGCGGAAATCCGGGCGGCGGTGCACCAGGGTAATGCTGGCGGCGACGGGCTGCAGGTTGAGGGTCCAGTCGAGGGCGGAATCGCCGCCGCCGGCGATCACCAGGTGCTTGTCCCGAAAGGTCTCCATCTTGCGCACCGCGTAGTGAACGGCGCCGCCTTCGTAGGCTTCGATGCCGGCAATCGGCGGTTTCTTCGGCACGAAGCTGCCGCCGCCGGCTGCCACCACGATGACCGGCGCCTCCAGTTCCATGCCGAGGTCGGTGGTCAGCAGCCAGTGGCCGTTGTCGAGCTTCTCCAGCTTCTCGGCCATCTGGCCGAGATGGAACTGTGGATCGAAAGGCTCGCACTGCTGCAGCAGGCGCTCGACCAGCTCGCCGCCGCTCACCACCGGCAGGGCCGGAATGTCGTAGATCGGCTTTTCGGGATAGAGCTCGGCACACTGGCCGCCGGGCTTGTCGAGGATGTCGACGACCTGGGACTTCAGGCCCAGCAGGCCCAGCTCGAAGACGGCGAAGAGGCCGACCGGACCGGCGCCGATGATCACCGCGTCGGTAGCGATGCGTTGCTTCGTCATCTCGAAACCCTCTTCCTTGCTCGCGGGAGACCCTAGCGTAGGCCGTCCTCGCCCTTGACCTCTGCGGTGGTGAGCCCGCCGACCCGCGGCAGCGGGCGGCCGGAATCGGTGACGGCGATGGCCACGACGATCTCGCCGCGGCGCGGCGCGTCTGCTACTCGCACCTCCATGCCGTCGAAGTGGCTGCGCACGTAGGCGGCGTCCTTGTGGCCGAGCGGCACGTCGATGGCGCTGCCGATGCCGCCCATCTTCTTCGACGAGGGCACCAGGGCCGCCCCCTTCTCCACCGCCTCGCGCAGCGGCTTGCCCATGCGCGGATGCAGGAGGGCGGCGGCGTGCTCCAGCTCGCCACCCTCGCCGACGATGGCCGCCTTGCCGTAGCTCTCGATAGCGCTGGGATCGACGTCGAGCGCCGCCACGGCCTTGTCGCCGAGCATGCCGCCCAATTCCTCGCCGATCTGCATCAGCACCTCGAGATCTTCCTGATATCCGCCGGCAAAGGGGTTTTCGATCACCGCCACGGCGGCGGCGCGCCGGGTCGGCGGCGAAACCTCGCGACCCATTTCGCTCAGCGTTTCCTCGACGATTACCACAATCTTGCGAATCTTCGCGCTCATCTGAGCCCATCCTCCCCTGTAACATCCTCGGCGCGCAACCCGCCCATGCGGTCGTGGATGCGCCCGCCTGATGTCATCGCCAGGATGAACACCAACTCGTCGGCCTCCGGCGCGCCGGGCACGCCCACCTCGACGGCGTTGAAGTGGCCGCGCACGTAGGAGGCATTGATATGGGTGATCGGCACGTCGACCCGCGCGCCGGGGCCGCCGACCTTCTTGGCCGAAGGCACGATGGCCTTGGCGTCGCCCAGCAGCTCGCGCATGGCATAGCCGCCGGGAACATGCCAGAGGGCGCCGTGCTCCAGTTCGCCGGCGCCGCCGACGATGGCGGCCTTGCCGAAGCCGGAGATGCGCCCGGGCTCGCCGCCCAGCGCGTCGATCAGGCGCTGCGAGAGATCGAGGCCGAAGGGCTTCAGTTCTTCCATGTAGGGCTGCAATTCGGCGACGTAGCGCCCGGCAAAAGGATTGGCCACCACCGCCGCAATGGCGCCGACCAGCAAGGGCGTCGCCGGCGGCGGGCCGCCCTCGTGGAAGATCTCCTCCACCGTGATCTGGATCTTGCGCGGCTCGACCGTCACGTATTCTCCCCCTGACGCCGTGAGTTACCGGAGTTCACGGATCTTCCGGGCAATCCCACCCCGGTTGTACAAGCACCACTGTCGTCCCGGGACTTGTTCCCGGGACCCATTGGCATCAGCGCGCGGCGATCCCTTACCACGATTACGTCCTCGCCAGTCGCAAGCGCCGCACTCCTGCGTGGAAAGCCCTCTACGGCGGATTGGGCATTGGGTCCCGCGGACAAGCCCCGGGACGACGACCTTGGTGTGGCAAGTGGCGAGCTTCCAGAGCCCGAAACCTGGGGACGCCGCGAAGCCGCAAGTTGCGCCAGCAGCCGCTGGCCGCCCAGAATCTCCGCCTGCCCGCGCAGGAACAGCACCGCCGCCTCGAGAAGCCCCGTCGCGCGCAGCGACCTTGCCTCGGCGAGCCCGCGTTGCAGCGCCCCGGCGATCTCCTCGGCCGACAGCGCCCCCACCGCCACGGTCACCTCGCGCCTCCCGAGATCGCTGTCCGGATCGATCTCGCAGGCCGGCCGGCGCCAGATGGCGGCGTGGCCCGGCAGGTCGACCGCGTTGGCCACGAGAGTCGCCGCCACGTCGGCTTCGGCGGCGCTGCGCGCGAAGACGGTCACCGCGTCGGCGATGCCGAGCGAGAAGCTGCGCCCGCCCTCGCCCAGGGTAGCGCGGCCCGAGGTGGCGATGCCGCGGATCGGCGTTTCCGCCGCGATCACCGCGCGGCCGTCCAGGCGCGGATGGCGGAGCTCTGCCACGAGCCCGCAGGCCAGGCGCTCGCCGGGCGCAAGGTGCAGGGCGATGTCGCCGCCGTCGTTCACGTAGGCGCGCGCGAGCCCGGCAGCGCCCGTCATTGCCGCCAGCACATGATCGGCCACGGCACCGGCCACCGCCGCCATGGGCGTGACGCGGGCCGCGTGGTGCGGCCGGCAGGCCAGTGCCATGCGCCGGGCGACCGGTCCCTGGAACGCGAAGGGGGTCGGGCCGGCGGGCCGGCGCAGCTCGGGCAATTCGGCGACCAGACCCGGCAGGACCTCCTCGAAGCATTGTGTCGCCGCCGCGTAGGCCCGCTGCACCTCTTCAGCCGCGCCGAAGGCCTCGATCACCAGATCAATGGGGCCTTCCTGCAGGCGCAGGCGGCCGTCGGGCAGCTCATGGCGGAAGAGGCTCGGCCGCGTCATTCAGAAGCCCGCCTTCTTCAGGGGAGAGAGCGGCCAGGGGTTTTCCGCATTCCACTCGGTCATGCGGACGCGGGCGCCGGTGGCGCGCTCCTTCAGCACCGCCTCCAGCGGCTTCACCGAAGCCATGTGGCCGCCGAGGCCGGCGTAGATCTCGTGCGGCATGGTGAACTCGATGGGCCCGACGATGGCCGGCGTCGGCACGTAGCCGAAGGCGTTGTCCGGCATGTCGAGCACGTCGACCATGAGGGTAATCCCGCCGCCCGGCCAGACGTAGCAGGGTGCGCCGCCGGCGGTGACGCGGGTCAGCGCAGCCTTCACCGAGCGGGTCAGCCGCACGGGATTCTCCGTCGCCCCGGCGCGCAGGCTGCCGCCCGCTCCGGCCATGAACAGCACCGAGGTCAGCGCCGGCTCGCAGTTCTCGCCGATGCGCTCGACCACCAGCTGCACCGCCGCCGGCATAGGCGCCTCCCGCGGTTTCAGCTCTTCGTCCAGCTCGAACCAGGCGGCATGCTCGCCGGTGGTGCTCACCATCAGCAGGCGCAGGCCCGGCCAGGCGGTCTTGGGATCGACCTTCTCGATGATCGACAGCGGGTCGCTGACGTTGGTGCCGCCCCAGCCGGTTCCCGGCTCGGCGACCTGGAAGTAGCGGCCCGGCGTCGAGCGGCGGCCGCGCACCCGGATGCCGCTCGGCTTCATGTCGAGGAACCTGCCGGCCTGGTGCTCGGTCAGCACGCCGGTGATGTGATCGTCGACCACGATGACCTCGTCGGCCTCGCCGACCCACTGCTGGGCGAAGATACCGATGGTGGCGGAGCCGCAGCCGACGCGCATGCGCTCCTCGGGCACGCCGTTGATGACCGGCGCCTTGCCGGCCTGGATCTGCAGCCTCGCTCCGCCGTCGATCTCCAGCTCCACCGCCTGCTTGTTGCAGAGCTCCAGCATCATCTGGCAGGTGACGTTGCCTTCCTTCTTGCTGCCGCCGGTCAGGTGCCGCACGCCGCCCAGCGCCAGCATCTGCG
Organism: Kiloniellaceae bacterium; assembly: GCA_009377535.1. Lineage (GTDB taxonomy): Bacteria > Pseudomonadota > Alphaproteobacteria > Kiloniellales > Kiloniellaceae > Pelagibius. The sequence continues at coordinate 11,045 of WHTV01000057.1, read as the reverse complement.
AGCCGTATTCGGCGGTCGTGACATGGCCGACCTGCTCGCCTTCGCAACGCACCGCGGCCTGCTCCGGGCCCAGGTGGCGGTCGGTGTCGATCTTCACCTTCACGCCGCAGTAGCTGAAGATGCCCTCGGTCACCACGGTGACCATGTCGACGCCCTCGACCTTCGACGACACGATGAAGGGCGCCGGCTTGTAGTCGGGATAGGTGGTGCCGGCGCCGATGCCGGTGACGAAAGCTTGCGGGCCCTGCACCAGGCTGCCGTCCCACTCCACCCCTGCGCCCTCGGAAGCGAGGAAGGGCACCATGTCCTGCGCGCGCTCGGCCGCCTGGCGCGCCAGCACGAAGGGGTCCATCCGCACCAGCGCGTTTTCCACGTTGCCGTAGCGCCCGCAGGCACCGGTCTTGCCGGGGCGGATGCGGCAGAGCACCGGGCAGGCATCGCAGACCACGACGTCGTCGCCGGCGCTGCGGCGTTCCGTCTTCTCGGCTCCGGTGGTCGTCATGCCGTCCTCACACCCTGCCGGCTTCGCGCAAGGCCGCCAGCACCCGGTGCGGCGTGGCCGGCGTCTGCTGCGGGCGCATGCCGGTCGCCTGCTCGATGCCGCCGAAAATTGCCGGCGCGGTGGCGATCAGCGAGTGCTCGCCGACCCCCTTGGCGCCGTAGGGCCCCAGCGGTTCCGGGTCCTCGATCAGGATGCAGTCGATCTGCGGCATGTCGCCGAAGGTCGGGATCAGGTAGTCGTGCAGGTTCTCGCTGCGGCCGGGCAGGTATTCCTCCATCAACGCGAGGCCGAGGCCCTGGGCGATGCCGCCGTGGATCTGCCCCTCCACCAGCGTCGGGTTCACCGCGCGGCCGACGTCGTGGGCGGCCGTCATGCGCAGGACCTTCACGCTGCCCAGCTCGAGGTCGACCTCCACCTCGGCGATCTGCGCGGCAAAGCCGTAGGTCGCATAGGGGCTGCCCTGGCCGTCGGCGTCGAGCCCGGTGGTCGGCGGGTCGAAGGTGCCGGACCCGCAGAGCACGTCGCCTCTGTGGTCCTGCGGCATGAAGGCCAGGTCGATGCTGCGGACGGCGACGCCGTCGTGCACCTGCAGCCGGCCGTCCTTCAGCTCCAGGCGCGCGTCCTCGCCGACGTTGGCGAGGCGCAGGATCTGTTGGCGCAGATCGCGTCCCGCCAGCTCCGAGGCCTTGCCGGAGATGAAGGTCTGGCGCGAGGCCGAGGTCTTGCCGGCGTCTGCCGTCAGCTCCGTGTCGCCCATGACGATGCAGAGCTGTTCGACCGGCAGGCCGAGCGCGTCGGCGGCGATCTGCGCCATCACCGTGTTGCTGCCCTGGCCGATGTCGACGGCGCCGTTGTAGAGCGTGAGCCGGCCCTCGCGGTCGAGCGCCACCGAGATGGTCGAGGGATTGGACATCGAGGTGTTGCCGCAGCCGTACCACACGCAGCCGATGCCGACGCCGCGGCGCTGCCGGCGATCCTCCGCGTTGAAGGCCTCCGCACCTTGGCGCCAGTCGCGCCAGATCGGCCTGAGCGCGTCCAGGCAGTCGGCGAGGCCCGCCGAGGCGGTCAGCACCTGGCCGGTCGCCGTCGCGTCGCCGACGCGGATGGCATTGAGGTAGCGGAACTCCAGCGGGTCCATGCCGAGCTGCGCGGCCAGGTCGTCCATCAGCGCTTCCTGCGCCAGGGCCGCCTGGGGCACGCCGAAGCCGCGGAAGGCGCCGGCCGGCGGCGCATTGGTGAAGCGCCCGACCGAGCGCGCCAGCACATGCGGCACCTTGTAGGGGCCGCTGCAGTGGACCGGCACGCGGTCGGCCACCGTCGGGCCCCAGGAGGCATAGGCGCCGGTGTCGAACTCGCCGTCGAAGACGATGGCGGTGAGTTTGCCGTCGCGATCGCAGCCGGCCCGCGCGGCAACCCGCGAGGCGTGGCGCTTGGTGGTCGAGGCCATGGACTCCGGCCGGGTGTACTCGCAGCGCACCGGACGTTCCAGCAGCCAGGCGGCGAGGCCGATCAGCGGGTGCAGCGAGAGGTCGAGCTTGCCGCCGAAACCGCCGCCGCAGGCGGACGGCACGATACGCACCTTTTCCTTCTCGAGGCCGAGGACGAGGGCCGTCTCGTCGCGGTCCATGTAGGGCGACTGGGTGGTCACCCAGATCTCCAGGGACTCGCCTTTGCGCTCGGCGTAGCCGGCCTCCGGCTCGATGTAGGCGTGCTCGATGAAGGGCGTGGCGCTGCTGGCGGCCGCCGTCAGCGGACTGGCTGCCAGGGCCGCCTCGGCATCGCCCTTGTTGACCAGGCCGCGCGCCAGCACGTTGTCGGGCCGGCCCTCCTGCACCAGGCGCGCCTCGGCGGCGCCCGCAGACCGGAACTCGGTGACCGGGTCTTCCGGCTGCCAGGCGATCGGCAGGTCGGTCTCGGCGAGCGACCAGATCGCGCGGCGCGTGCCGACCAGCGCCAGCACCGCCTCGCCGCGGTAGCGCACCTGGCCCTCGGCCAGCACCGGCTGGTCCTTGATGTGGGGATAGACGCCGAAGCACTTGTTGCCGGGCACGTCGGCGGCGGTGAGGATTCTCTCCAGGCCCGGCGTCCGGGCCACCACCGCGTCGAGGTCGCCTGTCGTGAAGCGGGCGCGGGCGTGCGGCGCACGGATGACGCGCAGCCAGAGCGCGCCTTGCGGTGCCTTGTCGGCGCCGTAGAGCTCAAGGCCGGTGACCTTGGCGACGCCGTCGGTCTTGGCGAACCGCGCGCCCACCGCGGCACCCACCGCCGGTGCGGTGAGCGCGCCCTCGGACGGGACGCTCTGCGCCGCGGCGCAGACCGCCTCGACGATCTTCTGGTATCCGGTGCAGCGGCAGAGCACGCCGCCGAGGGCATCCTGCACCTCCTGCCGCGTCGGCGCGGCGACCTGCTTCAGCAAGGATGTGGCCGCCATCAGCATGCCCGGCGTGCAGATGCCACACTGGGCGGCGCCGTGGTCGAGGAAGGCCCGCTGCAGGCGCCGCCCGTCGAGATCGCCGGCCAAACCCTCAACGGTCGTCACGCGGCGGCCCTCGGCCTGGCCGCAGGACATCAGGCAGGCGCAGAGCTGCGCGCCGTCGACCAGCACGGTGCAGGCGCCGCAGTCGCCGGCATTGCAGCCGACCTTCGTGCCGGTCAGGCCGAGCTGATAACGCAGCGCCTCGCTGAGGCGCTCGCGCGGATCGGCTGTCAGCGTCGCCGCCGCGCCGTTGAGGATGAAGCGGATCTCCTGCGCGCCCGTCTTCGCCGCGTCCGTGTTCGCCGCGCCTGTCTTCGCCGCGTCCATCACGCGCCCTCCTGCCGCAGCAGGGCTTCGAGACTGCGCCGGATGAGAACGACCGCCGCCTCCCGCCGGTAGCCGGCGGAGCCGCGGATGTCGTCGATGGGCGACAGCGGATCGAGCTGCTCCTCGCCGATGCGCGGCAGCAGGTCGGCATCGAAGGCCTGGCCCGCGAGGGCCGCCTCCACCGCCGGCAGGCGATGCGCGCGGGCGGCGCAGGAGCCGACGGCGACGCGCGCCTTGGCGATGCAACCGTCCTCGTCGAGGTCGAGCAGGGTGGCGACCATGACGATGGAGATCACGAGGTACCTGCGCGCGCCCAGCTTCAGGAAGGTGCTGCGCGCGCGCTCGGACGGCTTCGGGATGACCAGTGCCGTGACCAGCTCGTCCGGCCGCTTGGCGGTCTGGCGGTTGCCGAGGATGAAGTCGCCGAGCGCCAGCAGCCGCAGGCCATCCCGCGAAGCCAGCTCGACCTCGGCTTCCATGGCCAGCAGCGGCGGCACGCCATCGGCCGCCGGCGAGGCGTTGCAGAGATTGCCGCAGAGCGTGCCCGCGTTCTGGATCTGCACGCCGCCGACCTCTCGGGCGGCCAGCTTCAGGGCGTCGAACCAGGGCGGCAGGGGCGCGCGCAGGACGTCGCTCCAGGTGGTCAGCGCGCCGAGGCGAAAAGCCTCTTCGGACTCTTCGATGCCGCGCAGGCCTTCGAGGGCGGTGATGTCGAGGATGTCGTCGTGGAGGGGGCGGCCGACATGCGCAGGATAGATGTCGGTGCCTCCGGCGAGGACCGTGTAGCTGCCGTCGGCCAGCGCGGCGACCGCGTCTTCGAGCCCGTGAGGGCGAAGATAACACCCCACCTGTCGAACTCTCCCCTATCCCATAAGCTTGCTAGTTATTTTTGTTTAGTATGCAATATAAACCACCGCTGTCAACCGGTGGATAAGTCACGGCCGGCGACGTCATGATGTAGCGCAGAGCAGACTTAGAGCCACAAATGGCGCCCGAAATTGAACCTCTACGTTCGAGTGCCGACATTTATTTTGTATACAAATCTTTTGAGAGAATCAGGAGCTGCGCCGGGATTTCCGCGGCGCAAGCGTCGTCGCGGCCGCTTGCGCGGTGACTATACGTTCCCCTGTCGTCCCGGGGCTTGTCCCCGGGACCCAATAGCATTAGCGCAGGGCGATATCTCCAGCGAGAGAAGACGATGAAGGAGTGGCCCCGCGCCTGGAAGATCCGGCTGATCGAGCGCGCCAATCCCGAGTGGGCGGATCTCTACGACCGATTGAACGGTTAGGGCCTTGGGTCCCGGGAACAAGTCCCGGGACGACAGCCTTGGGTGTGGCGAGAGCGAGCCTCTCCTGCCCGAAATCTGTGAATGTAGTTGGAGTTCTGGAGGGATCGCGAGGCGCCGCAAGTGGATCTTGGGCGGGGGGCCGGCCCGGGTGCGCGCTTCTCACCCAGGCGGCCGCTTTGTCGGACTTACAGGACGGCGTAGACCACCATGAGCACGGCCCAGACGGCGAGGCCGGCCAGGAAATGGTCGATCGACACCCCTGTGGAACCCTCTTTCATCTCGTCGGACATGATCGTGCTTCCCTCTGGGTAGGCCCGGCACCACTGCGTCCGGGCCTCAGCGTTGCGCTCTCTTCCTTAGATATACGCAAGCGCCCGCCGGAGCGTTGTGCCGTTTCCCACAGATTCCCAGCGATTGCCGGCAACCCGTTGGAATCCAACACTACTTTTCCGATTTTGGCGACGTGAGCCGGCCAACGGCAGAACCCCCGGTAGGTCCGCGTCTTCAGCCGTCCGCGCGGTCCGCGCAATGGGCGCAGCGGCCGTGCAGTTCGACGGTGGTGTGGCGGGTCTTGAAGCCCTTGGCGTCCGCCACCGCGGTCAGGCCGGCCTCGGCGGGCAGGGAGAATTCCCAGATCTCGCGGCAGTCGTCGCAGATGGCGAAGGCGGCCGTCTCCGTGTGGTCGAGATGCCGGCAGGCGACGAAGGCGTTGAGGCTCTCGATGCGGTGGATCCTTTCCTCCTTACCGAGGGCCTCCAGCGCCCGGTAGACCTGCACCGGCGCGCGCAGGCCGGCGTCGCGCAGCTCGTCCAGCAGCTGATAGGCGGTCATCGCCCGGCCGGCGGCCTGCAGGCAGTTCAGCACCAGTTTCTGGTTGCGGGTCAGCTTGCCGGTCGTCGCCTTGAGGGGGCTGGTGGAACGCGAAGTCACCCGGCCGGTCCCTTCTGCGCGTCCCTGGGCGGCAGCTGCCCGGCGCCGCGGCGCCGGAAGGCGAGCCGCAGCAGGCTGGCGAGGAAGAGGCAGAGGGCCGCCACCACCACCGAGGGGCCCGAGGGCGTGTCGAATTCCAGCGAGCCGAAGAGGCCGAGGACAACCGCGACGGCACCGATCGCCGCGGCCAGCAGGGCCATCTGTTCGGGCCCGCCGGCAAAGCGCCGCGCGGTCGCCGCCGGGATCACCAGCAGCGAGGTGATCAGCAGGATGCCGACGATCTTCATGGCGATGGCGATGACGCCGGCCATGAGGATCATGAAGACGAAGCGCGCGCGCTCGGGATGGAGCGCCTCGGCGGCGGCCAGCTCGTCGCTCACGGTGGCGGCCAGCAGCGGCCGCCAGATCGCGGCGAGGACCGCCAGCACCGCCACGCCGCCGCCGTAGATCAGCGCGATGTCCAACCGCGAGACCGCCAGCAGGTCGCCGAAGAGATAGCCGATGAGGTCGATGCGCACCCAGGCCATGAAGGCGACCAGCACCAGGCCGAGGGCCAGGGTGGAGTGGGAGAGGATGCCGAGCAGGGCATCGGTCGGCAGCACCTGCTGGCGCTGCAGCAGCAGCAGGGCGAAGGCGACCGCCGCGGCGATGGCGAAGACGCCTGCCGTGATGTGGATCTCCAGCAGCAGGGCGAGGGCGACGCCGAGCAGCGCCGAATGCGCCATGGTGTCGCCGAAGTAGGCCATGCGCCGCCACACGATGAAGCAGCCGAGCGGGCCGGCCACCAGCGCCACGCCGACGCCGCCGATCAGCGCGCGGGTGAAAAAGTCATCCAGCATCGCCGCCCCGCTCCACCCCGGGATCGCGGTGAGGGTGGTGATGGCGATGGTTGTGATCGTGATCGTGCACCACGCTTCCATCTTCGAGATGCACATGGTCGTGGTCGTGACGGTAGATCGCCAGGGCGGCCGCCGCCTGGCTGCCGAAGAGGGCGCGGTATTCCGGGCTCTCGGTCACCGCCTGGGGCGTGCCGGAGCAGCAGACGTGGCCGTTGAGGCAGACCACGGTGTCGGTCTTGCCCATGACGATGTGCAGGTCGTGGGAGATCATCAGGATGCCGCAGCCGAGCCGCTCGCGGATGCCGTGGATCAGCTCGTAGAGGGCGATCTCGCCGACGAAGTCGACGCTCTGCACCGGTTCGTCGAGCACCAGCAGGGCCGGGCGGCGGATCAGCGCGCGCGCCAGCAGGGCGCGCTGGAACTCGCCGCCGGAGAGTTGCTGCACCGGCGCATCGGCGAGGTGGGGAATACCGACCTCGGCCAGCGCCTGAGCGACCTCCGTCGCGCCATGGCGGCCGGTCAGCGTCATCAGGCGTCTGACCGTCAGCGGCATGGTCCAGTCGATGGCCAGGCGCTGCGGCAGGTAGCCGATGGACAGGCCGGGGGTGCGGGCCACCGACCCTTCGCTCAGCGGCAGGATGCCGAGCAGCGCCTTTACCGTGGTGCTCTTGCCGCTGCCGTTGGGCCCGATGAGGGTGACGATCTCGCCCGGCCGGATGGTCAGGTCGACGCCGCGCACCAGCCAGCGCTCGCCGCGCCGCACGCCGAGGCCGCTGGCCTGGATCAGCGGCGGCCCGAACGCGGGCACCGCGGCGGCCCCGCCGGCGGGGACCTGCACGCCGTCGTCCAAAGATTTCACCTGCACGTCAAAGCCTCTTGCCGCCTCGAAGATAGAACGTTATATCATTACATTTCCTTGCCGCCCAGCAGTTTATGGAGAAGCTCCGCCATGCGTCGATCCCGCCTTTCGTCCAGCCTCGCCGCAGCCTTCGGCCTCGCGCTGTTCGCCGCTGCCCCGGCCGCCGCCGAGGCGGTCACCGTGGTCGCTTCGATCAAGCCGGTGCATTCGCTGGTCGCCGGCGTCATGCAGGGTGCCGGCAGCCCACACCTCATCGTGCAGGGCGGCGCCTCGCCGCACAGCTACAGCATGAAGCCCTCCGACGCTGCCGCCATGGAGCAGGCCGCCGTCGTGGTCTGGGTCGGCGAAGGTCTGGAGGCCTTTCTCGAATCCGCCATCGACACCCTCGCCACCAGGGCTACGGTGATCGAGCTGGCCGAGGTGCCGGGCCTGCGGCGCCTCGACTACCGCGAGGGCGGAACCTGGGGCGCCCATGAGGACGAGGAAGCGGACCACGAGGAAGCGGCGCATGCCGAGGCGCACGGCCACGACGAGATCGACATGCACCTCTGGCTCGATCCCGACAACGCCAAGGCCATGGTCGCGGCGATCGCCGAAGCCCTGATGAAGGCGGACCCCGACAACAGCGGCATCTATCTCGCCAATTCGAAGATCATGGCCTCCCGCCTCGACCAGCTGAGCGCCGAGATCGAAACCGACCTGGCGCCGGTGAAGGAGATCCCCTTCGTCGTCTTCCACGACGGCTACCAGTACCTCGACACCCGCTTCGACCTGACCAATGTCGGCTCGATCACGGTGAACCCGGAGAACCAGCCCGGCGCCGCGCGGCTCAGGGAGATCCACGCCAAGATCTCCGAGCTCGGCGCGCGCTGCGTGTTCTCCGAGCCGCAGTTCGAGCCGCGCCTGGTGCAGGTGGTCGTCGAGGGCACCAGCGCCAAGACCGCCGAGTTGGACCCCTTGGGCGCCGACATCGCCGACGGCCCGGAACTCTACTTCGAGCTCCTGCGCCGCAACGCCGCCGCGCTGAAATCCTGCCTCGCCGAGGCGAGCTGACGGCAGCCACCCCCTCGCCCAACCGCCTTTCCCAGACCGTCACCCCGGACAAGCGAGCGTGAGCGAGCGCGATCCGGGGTCCATGGCGGGGCCGGGCGCCTGGCCCAGACATGGACCCGCGCATCAAGTGCGAGGGTGACAGAGATGGCGGGCGGCGGCGATCCGGCTTGCCTCCCCTCCGGCGACAGCCACCCGCCAGCGCTCAAAACGCTTCCTTCAGCAGCGCCAGGTAGTCCCCTTCGCCGGCGCGGCGCGGGTTGGTGGCGTGGCAGTGGTCCTTCATCGCCGCCGCGGCGATGCCGGGAAGCTGCGCCTCGGTCACGCCCATGGCCAAGAGCCCGGCGGGCAGTCCGAGGTCGCGGTTGAGCTCGGCGATGCGCGCGTCCGGCGCGCCGCCGAGGATCGCTTCCATGCGCTGCCACTTGGCGCCGATGACCTCGCGGTTGAAGCGCAGCACCGCCGGCAGCAGCACGGCGTTCAGCGTGCCGTGATGCAGCGACAGGCCGGGCAGCGCGCCCAGCGGATGCGACAGCGCGTGCACGGCGCCGAGCCCCTTCTGGAAGGCCATGGCCCCTTCCATGGCCGCCATCATCATGTCCCAGCGCGCCGACTTGTCGCGGCCGTTCTGCACCGCCTTGCGCAGGGCGCCGGTGCCACGCAGCAGGCCGTCCAGGGCGATGGCATCGGCCGGCGGATTGACAGCCGCCGACATGTAGGTCTCCAGGCAGTGCGCCAGGGCGTCCATGCCGGTCGCCGCCGTCAGCTGCGGCGGCAGGTCGTAGGTCAGCTCCGGATCGCAGACGGCCAGCGACGGCAGCATCAGCGGCGAGACGATGCCGAGCTTGCGGCCGTCCTGCATGACGATGACCGCGCCGCGGCCGACCTCCGAGCCGGTGCCCGCGGTGGTCGGCACCGCGATCATCGGCGGCAGCGGCCCCTTGATGTGCGCCGCGCCGCCTTCCACCGCCGCATAGCGCGCCAGCGGCGGCGCGTGCACCGCCAGCAAGCGCAGCGCCTTGGCGAGGTCGAGGGACGAGCCGCCGCCGACCGCGACGATGCCGTCGCAGCCCAGCTGTCCGTAGAAGGCCAGCGCCTGCATCACCGCCTCCTCGGTCGGATTGGCGGGCGTGCCGTCGTAGATCGCCGGCGCCGTCGCGAAGCAGCCGGCAATGCGCGCGGTCATGCCCAGCGCGGTCAGGCCCGCGTCGGTCACCAGCAGCGGCCGCGCCATGCCGAGCTCGGCGCAGAAGTCCGGCAGGCGCGCCGCCAGCCCCTCGTCGAACTCGATGCGGGTCAGGTAGGTGATCGTCGCCATGTCGCTCCTCCTCTCGCCTAAGCGCCCGGCTGGGCGACAGCCGCCACGGCTGCCGTGAACTCGCGCTTCAGCAGCTCGATATCCTCGATGCCGACCGAGACCCGGATGAAGCCTTCGCTGATCCCCAGCGCCAGCCGCTCGGGCTCGCTCAAGGCCCGGTGCGAGGAACTGGCCGCATGGCTGATGGTGGTGGCGACGTCTCCCAGGGTCGGCGCGAAGGCGATGTTGCCGGCGGCGCGCAGGAAGCGGTTCACGCCGGCGCGGCCGGTCTCCAGCTCGAAGCTCACCATGTGGCTATAGTTGCCCTGCAGCAGGTCGCGCGCCAGATCCCGGTCCGGGTGGTCGTCCTCGCCGGGATAGAGCACGCGCTTCACGCCGGCGAGGCCGCGCAGGTGGTCGGCCAGAGCCTTGGCGTTGGCCTGCGCGCGCTCGAAGCGCAGGTCGAAGGTGTTGAGGCCGCGCTCGGCCAGCCAGCAGTCGAAGGGGCTGGCGTTGAGGCCCCAGGTCACCACCGCTTCGGTGATCTGCTGCTGCTGCGCCGGGTCCTTGGCGGCGACGAAGCCGAGCATCGCGTCGCTGTGGCCGGCGAGCAGCTTGGTCACCGAATGCACCACCACGTCGGCGCCGTGCGCGAAGGGCTGGAAGCCGCGCGGCGTGGTGAAGGTGTTGTCGACCACGAAGATGAGCCCGCGCGCGCGGGCCAGCGTCGCCAGCCCCTTGACGTCGGCGACGCGCAGGGTCGGGTTGGCGACCACCTCGACCAGCAGAAGTTTCGTTTCGGGCCGCAGCGCGGCGGCCACCGCGGCGGCATCGGAGGCATCGACCAGGCTCGCCTCGAAGCCGAGCCGCGGCAGGTCCTGCGTCAACAGGCGCAGGCAGCGCCCATAGAGCTGGTTGCCGGCGACGATATGATCGCCTGATTTCAGCAGGCCGAGCAGCACGGCCGAGACCGCCGCCATGCCCGAGGCCGTCATCACGCCGCTCTCCCCATTCTCGGGGTCCAGGCCCTCCATCCAGGCCAGCTTGTCGGCCAGCAGGCTCGCGTTGGGATGGCCCTCGCGCGCATAGCTGTAGCCGGCGGCGCGCCCCTCGTAGACGGCGTCCAGCGCATCGGCATCCTCGGCGCGGAACACCACCGAAGGCGACAGCGGCGACACCAGCGGCCGCGTCACCGAGGCCGGCGGCTCCTGGCGGCGGACGACCGAGCGGGAGTCCTGGTTCGAGTTGTCTGACGTCATCGCGGGCCTCGGAAAGGAGGGGGAGGCCGCCACTACGCAATAGTGGCGGTCGTGGGTCAAGGGGATACGATTTGCAGGGGCTTAGGTCCCGAGAGCCAAGGCAGACGGGCGATCAGCTAGAGTTTGAACGTCCAGCTTGCGCCCGGGTCAAGGGTTTGGTCGAAGGCGCTAGACCATCGAAGGATGTTGGCAACTGTGTCGGCTTGCTCGTCGCCTAG
>WHTV01000056.1 GCA_009377535.1 Kiloniellaceae bacterium | reverse complement strand
GGTCGATGCGCCAGACGTTGTCCGGCTGGCGGTGCAGCAGGGCGGACTGCCCAGGGTGAAACGGCGGGTCGAACCAGAACCAGCGCTCGCTGGGAAAGTCCGCCTGCATGACCACATCGGCAATGAGGAAGCGGTCCTGGAAGACCTGGCCGTCGAAGCGCAGGTCCAGGGAGTGACGCACCTGGCTGCGCGCGCCGTCGGCGGCCAGCAGGTAGTCGCAGGTGAGATCGTAGGGGCCGTCCGGTGTGTCGACGGTGAGCGCCACCCGGTCGCCGACCTGGCGCACCGCGGTCACCTTGTTGCGCCAGCGCAGGTCGCTGAGGCCCAGGTCTGCGGCCCGCTCGACCAGCCACTGTTCGGCATAGTACTGCTGCAGGTTCATGAAGGCCGGCCAGCAGTGGCCGCCCTCGGGCAGCAGGTCGAAGGCATAGACCATGCGATCCTGGAAGAAGACCTTGCCGCGGTTCCAGGTGACGCCCTTGGCGCGCAGCTTTTCGCCGATGCCGAGGCGGTCGTAGATCTCCAGCGTGCGCTTGGAAAAGCAGATGGCACGCGAGCCGAAGCTCACGGTGTCGTCGTCGTCGAGCACGATGGACGGGACGCCGCGGGTGGCGAGGTCGACCGCGGCGGTGAGCCCCACCAATCCGGCGCCGACAATGATGACCGGATGGTGCGACGCAGCGCCGTCCTGGTCCGGCGAGCGCCGGTAGGGATAGCGCGGGTTCTTGTAGGTCTTCGGCATGGGCAGCCCGCCGTGCGGTTCAGTCCCGTTCCAGGGCCAGCCACATCTCGCGGTCGCGCTCGGCCGTCCAGATCCGCGGGTCCGCGATGCCCGAGGCCTCGTCGTAGGCGCGGGTGACGTCGAAGGGCATGCAGTGCTCGAAGATCACCCATTCGCCGAAATCCGGCGCCAGGCGATCGAAGGTTTCGCGGTAGATGTCTTTCAGGCTGTGTCCGGCGGCGACGCCCTGGGCGACCGACTGGTACATCCGGGTCAGGAAAGCCTGAGTGCCGGCGATGCCCTCCTCGACCTCCCGCGCCGTCTTCAGGGCGGCACCGCGCCCGGGCACCAGCTTCTCGGCGCCGAGGGCACGCAGGTTGGCCAAGGTCTGCGGCCAGTCCTGCAGGTAGGCATCGCCGGTATAGGGCGTGGCGCCGTATTCCACCAGGTCGCCGGCGAAGAGCACCTTCTCCTTGGGCAGCCAGACCACCGTGTCGCCCTTGGTGTGGCCGCGGCCGAGCTGCAGGATGCGCACCTCCCGCCGGCCCATGAAGAGGGTCAGTGACTTCTCGAAGACGAGCGTCGGCCAGGTCAGCCCAGGCACGGTCTCGACCGACTGGAAGAGGCGCGGAAAGCGTCCCACTTCGGACTCGTAGTCCTGCTGGCCGCGCTCGGCGATGAGGTCGTAGGTATCGCGGCTGGCGATGACGTGCTCCGGCCGGTAGGCCGAGGCGCCGAGCACCCGCACCGCGTGGTAGTGGCTGAGCACCACGTACTGGATCGGCTTGTCGGTGACCTCGCGGATGCGGGCGATGACCTGCTCGGCCATGACCGGCGTGGCCTGGGTGTCGACCACCATGACGCCGTCGTCGCCGACAATGATGCCGGTGTTGGGATCACCCTCCGCCGTATAGGCGTAGAGACCCTCGCCGAGCTCGTCGAAGGTCACCTGCTTTTCTTCCAGATCCGCCTGGGAGGCAAAAGCCTTGCCGCTCATCTCCGTTCCTCTCGTCTTTGCCGGCCTTTGCGCAGTATGGTCGGCCCTGGGATGCAACCGTCAAGGCCCGGCTGCCGTTTCCCGCCTGGCAGAGGCGCAGGCTCGCCGTAGAGCCCTTTTCAATCTGGCCGGGAAAGGCTCTAACTTGGCGGTCCATCGGCGGAGTGGGGAAAGCAGACGTGAACGACGACGTTGAGCAGTGGCGGGTCGCCAAGCGCGCGGTGAGCTCGCAGAAGGGCGCGGTTGCCGCGCAGCATTGGCAGGCGGCCCGCGCCGGCGCGGCCATGCTGGCCGAGGGCGGCAACGCGGTGGACGCCGCGGTCGCCTGCGCCATGGCGCTGAATGTGGTGGAACCCTGGATGTGCGGCCTCGGCGGCAGCGGCTTCATGGTGGTCTGGCTGGCGAAGGAGAAGCGCGCGCATGTGCTGAACTTCCAGGGCAAGCTGCCGCAGGCCATCGACCTCGCCGACTATCCGCTCGACCCCGACGAGCCCGATTCCCTGATGCTCTATCCTGGCGTGAAGGCGCGCGCCAACGAGCGCGGCTACGGCTCCATCACCGTGCCCGGCGCCGTGGCCGGCCTCGGGCGCGCGCTGGAGCGATTCGGCCGGCTGCCCTGGGACCGCGTGCTGGCGCCGGCCGTGAAGCTGGCCGAGCGCGGCCTGCCGGTCGACTGGCACACGACCCTGCAGATCGGCCTCGCCATGGACCTGCTGCGCCGCGATCCGGTGGCCCACGATCTCTACCTGCCGGACGGCATCCCCGCGAAGCCGGAGAGCTTCCGCCCGCTGCCGACGCTGACCGCCACCCTGAAGACACTCGCGGCGAAGGGCCCCAGCGCCTTCTACGAAGGGCCGCTGGCCGCCAGGATCGCCAACGACCTGCAGGCCGGCGGCTCGCGCATCACCACCGACGACCTGGCGGCCTACGCCGTGGAGGAGCACGCGGCACTGAGCGGCCGCTACCGCGGCGCGGAGGTCCACACCGCCGGCGCGCAGTCCGGCGGGGTGCGGCTGCTCGACATGCTGGCCTACGTGGAAGCGAACCTCATGCCGGGCAGCCAGGTGGGGCCTGAGACCTGGATCGCCTATGCCCGCGGGCTCGATGCCGCCTTCACCAGCCACAAGCGCAAGGTCGGCCTCGACCCGCAGGTCGGCTGCACCTCGCACATGAGCGCCGTCGATGCCGAGGGCAATATGGTGGCGCTGACCTATACCTTGCTGAACCGCTTCGGCAGCGGCGTGGTGCTGCCGTCGACCGGCATGCTGATGAACAACGCCATCGCCTACTTCGATCCGCGCCCGGGCAAGCCGGTCTCCCTGGCCGGCGGCAAGCGCATCAATTCGTCGAACATCTGCCCGACCATCGCGACGCGCGACGGTGCGGCGCTCTTCGCCCTGGGCGCGTCAGGCGCCAACCATATCGTGCCCTGCACGGCGCAGCTGACCGCCCTGCTGCTGGACTACGAGATGAGCCTGGAAGCGGCCTTCCACACGCCGCGCATCGATGCGTCGGCGCGCGGCAGCCTGCGGGCGGACCCGGCCATGGGCGATGCGGCGCTGGCCGAGATGCAGAAGGTGTTCCAGCTCGAGGTGGCGCAGCTCCTGGTCTTCCCGAAGCTCTACGGCTGCCCCTCGGGCGTGTCGCGCGATCCCGGGAGCGGCACCTGCTGGGGCATGGCCGATATCTCCCAGCCGGTCGCCGGCGCCGCTGTGCCGGCACCGTTCAGACTCGACGAGGGCGGCGTGAAGGCGGAGACGCCGCGGGCTTAAGGTGTTTCCATCTGCAGCGTCCGCAGGTCGTTCATCAGCAGCCGTGGGTCGAGGAAGTCGGCGCTGTAGATGTTGCGGACGAAGCCCTCGGCATCGATCAGGAAGACCCGCAGCAGGTGATTGAGAGGGCCGCCGGGGCCGTCGGGATCGGCCTTGCGCGCAACCGGCTGGTCGTAGGCCGCGAGCAGCGGCTCCAACGCCTCCTGGCCCGGTGCGGTAAGGAAGAGCCAGCGCGGCGCCACGATGTCGGGGTGGCGCATCAGTTCGCCGTATTCGGCCATCACCGCGGGGGTGTCGTGGTCGGGATCGAAGCTGAGCGAGAGGATCTGCACCTGTCGGGCGGCGGCTGCGTCTTCAGCGGCCAGCTGCTGCAGGTCGGCCAGGCGCAGGGCGGCGAGCGGGCAGGCGTCGCCGCAGCGGGTGTACATGAAGGCCAAGACCGTCAGACGACCGCCGAACAGCTGGGAGAGGTCGAGCGCCTTTCCGGTTTCATCCAACAGCCGCGCTCCGGCCGCCGGCTTGATGCGCGGCAGGTTGTAGCTGCCGGGAGCCGCCAGCTCGTAGACGTAGGCGTCAGCCGGGCCCTCGATCTCCACCCGGGGCGCGGGGTGAGCCGGGTCATGGGCGAGGCTGACGGCAGGCAGGAGCGCGGCGGTCAGGAAGCCCGCCAGCAGGCTTGAGCTTCGCATGGCATGTCCTCGGACGGTGACGGGAGAGGCCGGGTCTCTCCCGTCGCGCGGCATCAACTAGTTGTAGAGCTCGGCCGAGCCGAAGCGCATGAGATGCGGCCGGCCGAGGTCCTCGGCCAGGAAGTCGATCTCGAAGCGGGGCGAGAGCGTCTTGCCGTCCCAGGTGTAGGCCTTGAGGAACTGCTCGTTGTCCGCGCCGGTCTTGTCCCAGTTGGCCAGCAGCGAGGAGGTGTAGTAGAGCCGCTCGCCGTCCCAGCTCTGCGAGACCATGTTCACCTGGCTGCCGATCTTCTTCTCGTGGATCAGCTTGGGGCTGTGCGGGTCGGTGACGTCGTAGACCCGCGTCATGCCGTCCATGAAGCTGTCGACGAAGAGTGTCGAGTCGTCGGAGCTCAGGCTGATGTCGACGGGCAGCGGCAGCTGGGCCGGGTCGCCGATGGTGCCGATGGATTTGGCGTGCCACTCCTGATTCTCGTCCTCGTAGACCAGCCAGATCTCGGAAGTCAGGGCCGTCGAGGTGAAGGCATAGTTGTTGTTAGGCCCCCAGGCCCAGCGCACCTCCAGCGGCACGCCGGGCACCTCGAAAACCTGGCGCGGCTTGCGGGCGTGGAAATCCCAGAGGACCATGGTGTTGCCGAAGGCCTTCATGGCCTGGGGATCGTTCACCACCTCGCCGAGCGGGCGCATGTAGTTGTTCCATCCGGTGAAGGAGGAGGTCAGCATGACGTTGCGCCGCGGCAGCACCCGCGCGTCGTAGCCGTAGCCGTCGGCCTTATCGGCATTGGCGGCGCCTTGCGGTTCCTCGGCGGTCGGCATCCAGTGGGTGGCAACGTACTCGCCGTCATTGGTGTATTCGACCATGCCGGTGCGCCCCGTCTTGTCGCTGTTCGACAGGCCCGAGATGAGCATCCGGCCCGGCAGCGCATAGGCGCCGTGCGGCCCGACGACGCCGCCGCTCTTTTCCACGAAGTCGTCGATGGTCTTGACCAGCTTCGGATTGGCAGGGTCGGCGGCGATGTCGAAGATGAAGATTCGGCTGCTGTCCAGACCGGACACCCAGAAGTGTTTGCGGTCGTCGGTCAGGCCGCCGTGGTGCGCCTCGTGCCGGCCGCCGACGGAGTCGACGTCGATCACCTGGCCGAAGGTCGGCGAGCCCGAGCGGGCGTCGACGGTCACCACCTTGTCGGAGCCGTCACCGACGCCTTCGACGCCGAGCGTCCAGACGTAGACGTATTCCTCCTCGCCGGTGATCTTCGCCATGTAGGGCGACTGGCAGGTCTCGTCGGCGAACGCGGGCGAGGGCGCCAGGACCACGCTCGCCGCGAGAGCGAGCGCCGAGGCCATTGAAGCTGGCGTCCGGAATGAACGGGATAGAGGCAGGTTGCAGCATTGGCGGATGTCGGCATGAGCGGTCATCGCGACGCCTCCGTTGGGGACCGTCGGGCGTCGGCAGCCGGTCCGAAACGTGCGGACCGGCGGCGCCCATGGTCATTTACGCGGCGACGCTATTTAATCAAAACCTCCGGCCGGGCGCCATCTGCGAATGAGGGTAGGCTTATGGCCGGGCAACCCAGAGACGATTGCTGGCGCGGGGTTATCGTCGGCCCTCCCCTTACAGCGCCGCCGCACCTTTCAGGTCGACCAGAAGGATGCGGTTGGTGCTGCTCTGGTGGATCAGCAGGTTGCCGTCGCGGGTCGTGCGCATGTGCCTGACGATGCCGGCGTGCACGTCGCCGGAGGGGATCGGCCAGCTCTGGAAGCTCTCCGTCTCGGGATCGAAGCGCACCAACGGGTCGGGCCTGACGCCGGACTCGTTGTACCAGACGATGCCGTCGATCACGGCCAGGGCGTAGGGATGCGAGTCCGGCCCCGAGGGCGAGTCCCACTCCTTGATCGCGCCGCTTGCGGGGTCGTAGCGGCCGATGCGACCCTCCGTCGAGTTCACGTACCAGATCATGCCGTCGCCGGCGATGTCGAGGCGGCGTACCTTGGTGCCGGGGCTCGGCAGCTTCACCTCGGTGAGCTGCAGGGTCGCCGGATCGACTTTGATCAGGCAGTTGCTGCCGTTGCAGGCGACCCAGGGATTGCCCTGCGCGTCGATCTTGATGCCATAGGGCCTTGCGCCGGCGGTCGGCGCGGTGACCAGCTTGATGTCGCCGCTGGCCGGATCGAGGCGGCCGATCATGTTGCTCTGCTGCAGGGTGAACCAGAGGATGCCCTGGCCGTCGAAGATCGCCGAGTGCGGATCCTTCGCCGCCGGGTCCGGCATCTTGTAGACGGTGATCTGCTCGGTCTGAGGATCGAACTTGCCCAGGGTGCCGTTCTTGTTGCCGGTGTACCAGACGTTGCCCGCGGCATCGAGGGTGACCGTGTGCGGCTTGGTCCCCTCGGGCAGCGGGTACTCCGTCATCGCGCCGGTCGCGGGATCGATCTTGCCGATCAGGTTGCCCCACTGGCCGGCCCACCAGATGGTGCCGTCGGCGGCCTCGACGGGGTCGCGCGAGCGCTGGCCCAGGGTCGGCACCTGCCATTCCTTGAAGCTGACCTGCGCCTTGCCGGGCAGCAGCTTCGCGGCCTGGCGGTCGTTCGGCGGGAAGTGGGTGGCCAGATAGCCGGTGATCTCCGCCTGCAGGTCCGGACTGCCGGAGAGGTCCACCATGGTGCT
The DNA here is from genome assembly GCA_009377535.1 of Kiloniellaceae bacterium. Taxonomy (GTDB): domain Bacteria; phylum Pseudomonadota; class Alphaproteobacteria; order Kiloniellales; family Kiloniellaceae; genus Pelagibius. The sequence goes on along the minus strand of WHTV01000056.1, from coordinate 19,347 downwards.
GGCGAGCCCGGCCCAGCCTTCCCGGGTGTAGCCCGAGCTGCCGGTGATCTGCGTGGCCGGGTGGCAGGCGGTGCAGACGCTTTCCACCTGGTCCTTGCCGGCACCGTCAGGCAGCGCGGACTGGCCCCGGGCGGCGCCGGGCAGGGCACCGGCGAGGAGACCGGCGGCGAGGGCCGCAGCTAGAACGGCAAGCAACAGCCTCGTCATGGCGGATCTCCCCATCGCGTTTATTTGTTGCTGGGATGCTTTCGCCCGCCCCGTAGCAAGTCAAGCGGCAACCGTGAGGCGCGCCGCAACGTGACCGTGTGTCGACACCCTTGCGCCGCCGCCCGGAAAGGCCAAAACTCCGTCGATTGAACCGCTTGGAGGCCTTTCATGCTGCTGCGTCGTATGCCCGTGCTGTCGTTCTTCGCCCTATCGCTCGCCCTGGCGGGTGCGCTCGCGCCGGCGCCCTTGCTGGCCCAGGCCGCCTGCCGCGACGGCGCCTTCGCGATGGCGCGGCTGGAGCTCTACTTCGGCACCCAGCGCCCGGGCGGCGCGGCGATCAGCGGCGCCGAATGGGCGGCTTTCCTCGACGAGGAAGTGACGCCGCGCTTTCCCGATGGCTTGACGGTGCTGCAGGGCGACGGCCAGTGGCGCAACAGCCAGGGCATCATCACCAAGGAAACCTCGACCGTCCTGGTCATCCTCTACGACCCGGCGGCGCAGAAGAACGCGGCGATCGAGGACATCCGCGCCGCCTACAAGGACCGCTTCGACCAGGAAAGCGTCATGCGCGTCGACGGCCCCACGCAGTGCGTGTCGTTTTAGGCGCGGCGGTTGGACGCGCGGGCAGGGCCACTTCTCCTTCCGTCATCCTCGTGCTCGACACGAGGATCCATGGTGCAGCAGCGAGATGGTTGATCCATGGATGCGCGGATCGAGTCCGCGCATGACAGCTGGGAAGTGGCGAGGGCACTGCGCCCTCAGCCACCGCCGGGGCCTACCCCCTTCCGCGGTAAGGCGCGACGCCCTGGTCGGGCAGCCAGAGGTCTTCCGGCGGCTTGCCGGTCTGCCAGAAGACGTCGATCGGCATGCCGCCGCGCGGATACCAGTAGCCGCCGATGCGCAGCCACTTCGGCGCCAGCTCTTCGACCAGCCGTCGGCCGATGGCCAGCGTACAGTCCTCGTGGAAGGCGCCGTGGTTGCGGAAGGAGCCGAGGTAGAGCTTCAGCGACTTCGATTCCACCAGCCAGGCATCCGGCAGGTAGTCGATCACCAGGTGGGCGAAGTCGGGCTGCCCGGTCATTGGGCAAAGCGAGGTGAACTCCGGCGCCGTGAAGCGCACCAGGTAGTCGACGCCCTGCTGCGGGTTCGGCACCCGCTCAAGCACCGCCTTGTCCGGGCTCTCGGGCAGGGCCGCCGGGTGGCCGAGCTGCGTCAGGCCAGGGATGTCGGTCATGGCCGTTCCTCCGTCGTGATCTCCCGGATCACTCTGGCAGGATTGCCGACGGCAACGCAATTGGCGGGGACGTCTTTCACGATCACGCTGCCGGCGCCGATGACGGCGTTGTCGCCGACGCTGACGCCAGGCAGCAGGATGGCGCCGCCGCCGACCCAGACGTTGCGGCCTAGCGTTACCGGCTTGGCGGTCTCCACGAAGGCGGCGCGCTCGGTGGGGTCGAGCGGATGGATGGCGGTGTAGATCTGTACCGCCGGGCCGAGCAGGGTCTTGGCGCCGATCTCCACGCGCGCGCAGTCGAGGATGACGCAGCCGGTGTTGATGTAGATTCCATCGCCGAGGTGGGTGTTCACGCCGTAGGCGCAGCGGAAGGGCGTCTCGACGAAGACGTCTTCGCCCAGGCTGCCGAGCAGGTCTTTGAGGATTGCGCTGGGCGGGTGGTCCTCCAGCGGATCGGAGCGGTTGTAGGCATAGACGCCCTGGTGCGCCTTCCTGCGCAGCGCCTTCAGCGCCGGGTCCATGATGTCGTAGGGCAGGCCGGCCAGCATCTTCTCGGCCTCGGTCATCCTTTTCATCCTACCGCCACAGCGCTTGCGGGTTGTTCAGCAGCTTGGGCGGCACGGCGAGGCAGTAGATGCCCAGGTCCTGCAGATGCCGGCAGGCGCCGCCGGCTTCCGCCTCCGGCAGCCCGACGAGCAGGGCGCTGTAGCTCGGCGGGCTCTGGCGCCGCTTGGCGACGATGGCCGGGCGGCCCTGGCTGATCACGTGCTTCAAGGCCTCTTGGTTTCCCTTGATCGTCGCGCGGGCCTCTTCCCTGTCGGCAAAAGAACCGAAGACCAGACCCCAGCCGGCCAGCTTGCCCTCGGGCAGGGTGGAGGTGACGGGGCTTGCGGCCACGGGGCAGCGGCCGTCTGCGAGAACGAACGGAGCGGCGGACATCGGCTCTCCACTCAGCGCAGACAGGAGCACGGTTCCCACGACCGAACCGGAGGCCTTGGCGAAGCCGTCATCCATCAGCTTCGTCATGCGGGCATTGCGCTCACCGCTGCTCCGGGCGCCCAGGACCACGGCGATCAGGCGGCGTCCGTTGCGCGTGGCGGCGCTCAGGAGGTTGTAGCCGGAGCCGCAGGTAAAGCCTGTCTTGAATCCTTCGGCGCCGGCATAACCGCGCAGCCAGCCCATCGTCGTCGGTCGGGTCAGCTTGTCGTAGGTGAACTGCTTCTGGCTGAAGAGCGCCAAGCGCTCCGGGAAGTCCGCGATGAGGGCGCGCGCCAGGATGATCAAGTCGCGAGCGGTCGCGACCTGTCCCGGGTCCGGCAGGCCCGATGCATTCCTGAACACGCTCCGGGTCATGCCGAGCGCGCGGGCCTGGCGCGTCATGGAGATCGCGAAGCGGTCCTCGCTGCCGCTGATCGCCTCGGCGAGGGCCACAGCGGCGTCGTTGGCGGAGCGCACGATCATGGCCTCGAGCAGGACCCTGACCCGCAGCTTCCGGCCGGCGCCGAGGCCCAGCTTGGTCGGCGGCTGCGCGGCGGCCTGGGCGGAGATCGTGACCTCCTGGTCGAGGTCGAGACGCCCCTCGGCGATTGCCTGAAAGACCATGTAGGCGGTCATGACCTTGGTGAGGGAGGCCGGATACCAGAGCTGGGTGGCATTCTCCTCCTTGAGCACCGCGCCGCTGGCGGCGTCGACCAGCAGCAGGGCAGACGGCATCGCTTCGTAGTCCTGGGCTGCTGCGGGGCCAAGCCAGAGAGAGGCCGCGAGCAGGACCGCCGAACCACTGAGCCCCCGCATGGTGTTTCCCCCGCCGATTGCCGCATGGACCCTGCGAGGATAGTACGCCAGGCGGCGATGGAGAAGCCTTGCGGCCAGCTAGAGCCTTTCATGGTTCAATATGACCATGAAAGGCTCTAATACCCTTGCGCGACGTCGACCATGTCGGGGACCGGCTTGCCGGCCATGAAGAGTTTCAGGTTGGCGGCGATCAGCCGGCTGCCGACCTCCGGGTCGATGAGGCTGGCGATGTGCGGCGTCAGCAGGATCTTCGGGTGGGTCCAGAAGGGGTGATCCTCGGCCGCCGGCTCGACCTGCAGCACGTCGAGGGTGGCGCCGCCCAGCTGACCCGAGTCGAGCGCCGGGATGAGGTCCTCCTCCACCAGGTGCTGGCCGCGGCCGGCATTGATGAGGCACGCGCCCTCGGGCAGTTTCGCGAAGAGCTCCTTGTTGAGGATGCCGGTGGTTTGCGGGGTCAGCGGCAGCAGGCAGACCAGGATCTCCACCCGCTTCAGCAACCTGTCCAGGCCTTCCGCGGCACTATGGCAGATCACGCCCGCGACGTTCTTAGGCCGGCGCGACCAGCCGTGCACCTCGAAGCCGATGTGGGCGAGGTGGCTGGCGCTGTCGGCCCCCATGTTGCCGAGCCCCAGCACGCCGACCGGTCGCTCCGGCGCCACCGGCGTGATGAGCTGGTTCCATTCCTTCCGCCTGAAGGAGGCTTCGGTCTCCGGCAGGCGGCGGTGGAGGCGCAGCACATGCAGCAGGACATACTCGCGCATGCGCTGACGCAGGTCGGGGCCGACCGTGCGGATGATCGGCAGGTGGCGCGGCAGCTCCGGGTCGCGCAGCACGTGGTCGATGCCGGCGCCCATGGAGACGATGACCTTCAGGTTGGGAAAGGACTTGAGGCCGCCCGGCGGCGGCTGCCAGACCACGGCGTACTCGACCTTCGACCGGTCGCCCGGATCGTCCCAGAGGCGCACGTCGACCTCGGGCAGCAGGGACTGCAGGGTGTCGCGCCACCAGGGCGCGCGGGCGGCGCTGCCGACACGAACCACCAGGGACATTCGGCTTATCCGGTGGGGGTGTAGGGATACTCGTCGACGACCAGGCGCTTGCGCGTCTTCACGTGGGCCAGGGAGTCGGCGGCCACCGTCTTGCCGTGTTCGGTGGCGTAGGCGGCGAGCATGGCGTCCTCGCTGTCGAACCACAACTCGCTGACGCCGTCGTAGTCGCCGTCCGGGTCACGCGCGATGTTCACCTGATAGCGCTTCAGCCCGTCGAGCTTCAGCGCCAGGGGCACGTGCTCCTTCAGCATCCAGTCCGAGAAGTCCTCGAGGCTCATGCCGTCCTTGCGCTTCAACAGGATTACCGCCTTGATCATGGCTTGCTCGCTTCGCCTATCGGGAGTCGTATTTGAGGCCGCAGCCCCGCAGCACCAGGCGCACGATGGTCTCCGCCGCCTCGTCGTAGTCCTTGGCCGCCAGCTGACGGCGCCCGAGCAGGGAGCCGACCTGGACCTCGAAGTCTGCGTAGTGCTGCGTCGCCGCCCAGATCACCGAGAAGAGATGCACCGGATCGACCGGCTCCATCTTGCCTGCCGCGGCCCAGGCTTCCAAGACCTTCGCCTTCTCCTTCACCAGGTTGCGCAGCTCGGTCTTCAGGAAGTCGCGCGTGTGGCGAGCGCCGCGGATCATCTCGTTGGCGTAGACCTTGGAGGCGAGGGGGCGTTCGCGCGACAGGTGGACCTTGGCGCGGATGTAGCCGGCGAGCGCCGTGGCCGGATCGCTCGTCTCGACGATGCGGTCCAGTTCGCCCAGCCAGAGCCCGAGGATGTCCTCCAGCACCGCGGCGTAGAGCGCTTCCTTGGTGCCGAAGTAGTAGTGCACGTTGGCTTTCGGCAGCCCGGCCTTCTTGGCGATGGCGGCGGTGGTGGCGCCGCGGTAGCCCTGGGTCGCGAAAACCTCCTCGGCGGCGGTCAGGATGAGCGCCCGGTTGCGCACCCGGATGTGCCCCGGCGAGGCCTCTTCCTTCACCTCGGGCGCCTTCAATTCGCTGCCTTTGGCAAGCGCGTCCGACATTCGCACTCCTACATCCGCGCTGCGGTCCGGCAGCTATCCCTCTGAATCACAGGGACTATTACCTGTCGCGCCAAGGGAATCAAAACCTGACCAATTGGTCAAATTTAATTGACCGCTTGGTCAGGACAACGCTACAGTCTTTGGCAACAAGGACGCAAGGTGCCGCAAGAGCATTTGCGCTCGACTGATCGGGGAGATCATGATGGGAAATCAGCCGGACATCCGCGCCGGGCGCTTGCCGGACTCCGCCTACGCCGAGAATTTCGGCGACGTGCATCCGCCGCTCGACCGCAAGGCGGCGCTGGTCGAGGCCAGCCGCTGCTATTTCTGCTACGACGCGCCCTGCATCGAGGCCTGCCCGACGGGCATCGACATTCCGAGCTTCATCCGCAAGATTTCGACCGACAACGTCCGTGGCGCGGCGCAGGACATCCTGGAGGAGAACATCCTCGGCGGTGCCTGCGCGCGGGTCTGCCCGACCGAGGTGCTCTGCCAGCAGGCCTGCGTGCGCACCGCGCAGGAAGGCAAGCCGGTGCAGATCGGCCTGCTGCAGCGCTACGCGACCGACGCTGTCATGGACTCCGCCGTGCATCCCTTCACCCGCGCGGCGCCGAGCGGCAAGAGGGTGGCCGTGGTCGGCGCCGGCCCGGCGGGCCTTGCCTGCGCCCACCGCCTCGCCCTGCGGGGCCACGACGTGGTGATCCTGGAGGCCCGGCCGAAGCCCGGCGGCCTCAACGAATACGGCATTGCCGCCTACAAGGTGCCCGACAGCTTCGCCCAGCGCGAGGTCGGCTTCCTGCTCGCCATCGGCGGCATCGAGATCCGCAACGGCCAGGCGCTCGGCCGCGACTTCACGCTTGATGACTTGCGGCGCGACTACGACGCCGTCTTCCTCGGCATGGGCCTCGGCGGCGTGCGCGCGCTGGGTCTGGAAGGCGAGGAGATGGAGGGCATCTACAACGCCGTCGACTTCATTGCCGAGCTGCGCCAGGCGGCGGACCTGAAGGCCCTGGCGGTCGGCCGCGAGGTGGTGGTGATCGGCGGCGGCAACACCGCCATCGACATTGCGGTGCAGTCCAAGCGCCTCGGTGCCGAGGACGTCACCCTGGTCTACCGCCGCGGCCCGGAGACCATGTCGGCCACCCACCACGAGCAGGCCTTCGCGCAGACCGACAGCGTGAAGATCAAGCACTGGGCGCAGCCGCACAGCCTGGCAGGCGAGGACGGGCGCCTGACGGCGGTGACCTTCGAGTACACCCGCCTCGAGGGCGGCCGCCTCGTCGGCACAGGCGAGACCTTCACCTTGCCGGCCGATATGCTGTTCAAGGCCATCGGCCAGACCATGGGCCCCCCGAACCTGCTACGGGCCAACGGCGGCAGCGAGGGCCTGGAGATGGCCGGCGAGCGCATCGCCGTCGATGCGACGCGGCGCAGCTCGCTGCCGGACGTCTGGGCCGGCGGCGACTGCATCGGCATCAGCGAGGATCTGACCGTCGCGGCGGTGCAGGACGGCAAGCTCGCCGCCGAGGCGATCGACGCCTGGCTCGGAGGAGGTGCTACGTGAGGTGCGGCGTTCACACATCGCATGCAGGAACGGCCCGCCCTTGCCATACCAAGGCTGTCCTCCCGGCAAGTGTTGCCGAACCCCGGGACGACAGCGGTGTATGTGGAGCCGTTGCGACACGCGCCGATGCTCATTCAGCGACGCGAACTTGGGAGAAAAGCCATGGCTGACCTTCGTTGCGATATCGCCGGCGTGAAGTCGCCCAATCCCTTCTGGCTGGCGTCCGCCCCGCCCACCGACAAGGAATACAACGTGGTGCGCGCCTTCAAGGCGGGCTGGGGCGGTGTGGTGTGGAAGACCCTCGGCGAGGACCCGCCGATCGTGAACGTCTCCTCGCGCTACGGCGCCATGAGCTACAACGGCACCCGCATGGCCGGCTTCAACAACATCGAGCTGATCACCGACCGGCCGCTGGAGGTGAACCTGCGCGAGATCAAGCAGGTGAAGCGCGACTGGCCGGACCGCGCCATGGTGATCTCGCTCATGGTGCCTTGCGAGGAGGAGAACTGGCGCGCCATCCTGGCCCGGGTGGAGGACACCGGCGCCGACGCGGTGGAGCTGAACTTCGGCTGCCCGCACGGCATGTCGGAGCGCGGCATGGGCTCCGCCGTCGGCCAGGTGCCGGAATATATCGAGATGGTGACGCGCTGGTGCAAGGCGCACACCCGCATGCCGGTCTTCGTGAAGCTGACGCCCAACGTCACCAGCGTCCTGGGGCCGGCCCGTGCCGCCAAAGCAGGCGGCGCCGACGCCGTCTCCCTCATCAACACCATCAACTCCATCATGTCGGTCGACCTCGACGTCATGGCGCCGACCCCCGTCGTCGGCGGCAAGGGCACCCACGGCGGCTACTGCGGCCCGGCGGTGAAGCCCATCGCCATGCACATGGTGGCCGAGATCGCCCGCGATCCGGACTGCGCCGGCCTGCCGATCTCCGGCATCGGCGGCATCGCCAACTGGCGCGACGCGGCGGAGTTCATGACGCTCGGCGCCGGCTCGGTGCAGGTCTGCACCGCCGCCATGCACAAGGGCTTCAAGATCGTCGACGACATGATCGACGGCCTCGGCTACTGGATGGACGAGAAGGGCTACCGCAGCCTCGACGACTTCCGCGCCGCCGCGATCCCCAACGTCACCGACTGGCAGTATCTCGACATGAACTACGAGATCGTCGCCAAGATCGACCAGGATCTCTGCATCAAGTGCGGCCTCTGCCACATCGCCTGCGAGGACACCTCGCACCAGGCCATTGCCGCCGGGAAGGCGGAGGGGGCGCGGCGCTACGAGGTGATCGACGCGGAATGCGTCGGCTGCAATCTCTGCATGCACGTCTGCCCGGTCGAGGGCTGCATCACCATGGTCGAGGTGGAAAACGGCAAGGGCTACATGAACTGGAAAGAAGACCCGCGCAATCCCCTCAGCCGCAAGGCTGCCGAATAGAACTGCCGCAAGGCAGCCGAGTAAGGAAGGCAAGCGATGAACGTGAAGAACCTGAAGGTCAACGGCGAGCGCCTCTGGGACAGCCTGATGGAGATGGCGAAGATCGGCCCGGGCGTGGCCGGCGGCAACTGCCGCCTGGCGCTCAGCGACTTCGACCGCGAGGGGCGCGACCTGTTCGTGCGCTGGTGCCAGGAGGCCGGCTGCGCCATCACCGTCGACAAGATGGGCAACATCTTCGCGCGGCGCCCGGGCAGTGATCCCTCGCTCGCGCCGGTGACCACCGGCAGTCACCTGGATACCCAGCCGACCGGCGGCAAGTTCGACGGCGTCTTCGGCGTGCTGGCGGGCCTAGAGGTCATTCGCACGCTGAACGACAACGACATCGAGACGGCGGCCCCCGTCGAGGTAGCGGTCTGGACCAACGAGGAGGGTTCGCGCTTCGCCCCGGCGATGGTGGCCTCGGGCGTCTTTGCAGGCGTCTTCGACCTGGACTACGGCCATTCCCGCGCCGACGTCGACGGCAAGACCATCGGCGACGAGCTGAAGCGCATCGGCTACCTGGGCGACCAGACGCCGGGCGAGCACCCGATCCGTGCCTTCTTCGAGGCCCACATCGAGCAGGGCCCCATCCTGGAGGCGGAGAAGAAGACCATCGGCGTGGTGACCGGGGCGCAGGGCCAGCGCTGGTTCGAGGTGACGCTGACAGGTTCGGAATCCCATGCCGGCACTACCCCGATGAACCGCCGGCGCGACGCCCTGGTGGCCGCCTCGAAGCTGATCACCACGGTAAACGAGATCGCTCTCGCCCATCCGCCCTACGCCGTGAGCACCGTCGGCATGATGCAGGTGAGCCCGAATTCGCGGAACACCATCCCGGGCAGCGTCTTCCTCACCGTCGACCTGCGCCACCCCGATGACGAGATCCTGAGCAAGATGGCGGCGGAACTGCACGACGCCTGCGCCCAGATCTGCGGGCCGGCCGGGATCGAGGCCGACGTCGACATGATCTGGTATTCGCCGCCCATCGTTTTCGACAAGGACTGCGTCGGGGCGGTGAAGCAGGCCGCGGGCGCGGCCGGCTACGACAACATGGAGATCGTCTCCGGGGCCGGGCACGACGCCTGCTACGTCAGCCGGGTGGCGCCGACGGCCATGATCTTCGTGCCCTGCGAGGAAGGCGTCAGCCACAACGAGAGCGAAAGCGCCACCCCGGAGGACCTGGCCGCCGGCTGCAACGTGCTGCTCTACGCCATGCTGGAGCGGGCGAGTGCTTGACCTTTGCGCCCGAAATCGTCGGAATGGCCTCACCCCGGCACGCGGGATCTAGGTCATGACAGTCGAGGCGGTGATGCAGCAGGAACGGGCGGTCCGGGTGGCAGAGGGGCAGGCGGCCGAACCTGTCATCGAGGTTGAAGACCTCTCGCTAACCTTCGAGACGGCCGACGGTCCTGTCTTCGCGCTCTCCGAGGTGAACCTCACCGTGCGTGCCGGCGACTTCGTCTCCTTCATCGGGCCCTCGGGCTGCGGCAAGACCACGCTGCTGCGTGTCATCGCCGACCTCGAGCGCCAGAGCACCGGGCGCCTCTCCGTCAACGGCGTCTCGCCGGAGGCGGCCCGCCTGGCGCGCGCCTATGGCTATGTCTTCCAGGCCCCGGCGCTCTATCCCTGGCGCACGGTGGATCGCAACGTCATGCTGCCGCTGGAGATCATGGGCCTCAGCGTGGCGGAGCGCCGCGAGCGGGCCGCGCGCTACCTGGAGCTGGTGAACCTCAAGGGCTTCGAGAAGAAGTTCCCCTGGCAGCTTTCCGGCGGCATGCAGCAGCGCGTCTCCATCGCCCGCGCGCTCTGCTTCGAGCCGGACCTGCTGCTGATGGACGAGCCCTTCGGCGCCCTCGACGAGATCACCCGCGACCATCTGAACGAGCAGCTGCTGCGCTTGTGGGAGCGGACCGGCAAGACGGTGGTCTTCGTCACGCACTCGATCCCGGAGGCGGTGTTCCTCTCCTCCAGGATCGTGGTGATGTCGCCGCGTCCCGGCCGCATCATCGACGTCATCGACTGCAACCTGCCGCGCGACCGCACTCTGGATATCCGCGAGAGCGGCGACTTCGCGGAGATCGCCCACCGGGTGCGCGCGGGGCTGCGCGCGGGCCACAGCTATGACGACTGAGGCGCTTTCTCCGCCTCGCTCCGCCGGGCAGGGGCTGCTCGCCCGCGCCTTTGCCGGCCGCAGCGGTCCGCTCGCTGCGGTCTGCCTTGGCCTCCTTGTCCTGTGGTACCTGGGCGCCGTGTGGCTCAATGCGCCGGTGCTGATCGACGGCTACGAGCGGCGCGGCGAGGCCTGGTCCCTCACGCGGGTCGCCGGCGATGCCATGGCCATGGAGCGGCCGATCCTGCCGGCGCCCCACCAGGTGGTCGTGGAGCTCGACCGCTCGATCCTCGGCTATGCCGTCACCTCCAAGCGCAGCCTCGTCTACCACGCCTGGGTGACGCTCTCCTCGACGCTGCTGGGCTTCGTCATGGGCACGGTGCTGGGTGTCCTCCTGGCCGTCGGCATCGTCCATGTGAAGACCCTCGACCGCAGCCTGCTGCCCTGGGTGATCGCCTCGCAGACCATCCCGATCCTCGCCATCGCGCCGATGGTCATTGTCGTGCTGGGCAATATCGGCTTCACCGGCCTGGTCCCCAAGGCGCTGATCTCCATGTACCTCTGCTTCTTCCCGGTCGCCATCGGCATGGTCAAGGGCCTGCGCTCGCCCGATCTGCTGCAGCGCGACCTCCTGCGCACCTACAGCGCCAGCACCAGCCAGGTATTCTGGAAGCTGCGCTGGCCCTCGTCGATGCCCTTCCTCTTCGCCAGCCTCAAGGTCGCCGTCGCCATCTCCCTGGTCGGCGCCATCGTCGGCGAGCTGCCAACCGGCGCCCAGGCCGGCATCGGCGCGCGCCTGCTGGTCGGCTCCTACTACGGCCAGACGGTGCAGATCTGGGCGGCCCTGTTCACCGCGGCGGCCATGGCCGGCCTGCTGGTCGCTGCCATGGGCTGGCTCGAGCGAATGGCGGCACGTCGCATGGGGGCGCAGCCATGACGCTCGCCCGGGCTTGGAGGGATGAACGATCGGTGGTGCTGGCGTTGGCCTGTACGCTGATGTCCTTGTTTCTTCCGGTTGGCTACTACGCCAACTCCGGTGAGCCGGTCACCTGGTTGTCATTCTTCTACGCTCCGCTAGCGATTGCTTTTGGCGGCATTGTCCGGTTGCTGAGGCCAGGCCGGAATCTCACTGGAGGCGTGTTTCTGACGCTGGTCTGCATTGTGGCCGCAATCTGGCCTCTCTTGCTGGCGGGTGCGCCGAAAGACCTGCCGAAGGACTTCATCGTCACCGGCATAGCCGCCCCGGGCCTCTGGCTCTTCATCCTCGGCCTCGGCTTCCTGGTGTGGAGGGCGCTCAGCCTGCTGTCGGAGGCGGCCTCGGAGCGGGAGGCGCCGCGGCTGCTCGGCCTGCTGGTGCCGGGCCTCTTCGGTGCCTGGCTGATCTACCTCTGGCAGGTCGGCGTCACCGGCTTCGGCGTGCCCTCGGTGCTGCTGCCCTCGCCAGCGCTGATCGCCGCGGTCTTCATGGCCTCGACCGACACGCTCTGGGCCGACTTCTATCAGACCTTCCTGAAGTCGGTGCTCGCCGGCTATGCCCTCGGCTGCGGCAGCGGCTTCCTGGTGGCGCTGCTGGTCGACCGCGTGCCCTTCCTGCAGCGCGGCCTGCTGCCGCTCGGCAATTTCGTCTCGGCGCTACCCATCGTCGGCGTGGCGCCGATCATGGTCATGTGGTTCGGCTTCGACTGGCAGTCCAAGGCGGCGGTGGTGGTCATCATGACCTTCTTTCCCATGCTGGTGAACACCATCGCGGGCCTGCACGCCACCGCGGCCATGGAGCGCGACCTCATGCGCTCCTACGCCGCCAACTACCTGCAGACGCTGGTGCGGGTGCGACTGCCCAATGCGCTGCCGTTCCTTTTCAACGCCCTCAAGATCAACTCGACCCTTGCGCTGATCGGGGCCATCGTGGCGGAATTCTTCGGCACGCCCATCGTCGGCATGGGGTTCAGGATCTCGACGGAAATCGGCCGCATGAACGTGGAGATGGTCTGGGCGACCATCGTCGTCGCGGCCGTCGCCGGTTCGCTGTTCTACGGCCTGCTGGCGCTGGCCGAGCGGGCGACCACCTTCTGGCATCCGTCCTACCGGCAATGAGGCGAGGAAGCCGTCCAAGGACAAGGCAACAACGACAACACACCTTCACGAGAAGAGGAGAGGCTAAATGAAGAAGCTGTATTCCAAGGCGCTCGGCGCGGCGGCAGGGGCGGGACTGCTGCTGACGGCCGGTGCGGCCGTCGCCGCCGACGCGGTGACGATCCAGTTGAAGTGGGTGACCCAGGCCCAGTTCGCCGGCTACTACGTGGCCCAGGACAAGGGCTTCTACGAGGAAGCCGGGCTCGACGTCACCATCAAGCCGGGCGGCCCGGACGTCGCCCCGCCGCAGGTGATCGCCGGCGGCGGCGCCGACGTCATCATCGACTGGATGCCCTCTGCGCTTGCCTCGCGCGAGAAGGGCGTGCCGCTGGTCAACATCGCCCAGGTCTTCGACAAGTCGGGCATGATGCTGACCTGCCGCAAGGACAGCGGCATCACCAAGCCGGAGGACTTCGCGGGCCACACCCTGGGCGTCTGGTTCTTCGGCAACGAGTATCCCTTCCTGTCCTGGATGGCCAAGCTCGGCATCCCGACGGAGGGCGGCGAGGACGGCGTGACGGTGCTGAAGCAGGGCTTCAACGTCGACCCGATCCTGCAGAAGCAGGCCGACTGCGTCTCCACCATGACCTACAACGAGTACTGGCAGATCATCGACGCCGGCCTCACCGAGGAAGACCTCATCGTCTACAAGTACGAGGACCAGGGCGTGGCGACTCTCGAGGACGGCCTCTACGTGCTGGAGGACAGCCTCGAGGACCCCGCCTTCGTCGACAAGATGGCGCGCTTCGTGAAGGCCTCGATGAAAGGCTGGGACTACGCCCGCGAGAACCCGGACGAGGCGGCCGACATCGTGCTGGAGAACGATGCCACCGGTGCCCAGACCGAGAAGCACCAGAAGCGCATGATGGGCGAGATCGCCAAGCTGCTGGGCACCACCGACAAGCTCGGCTTCCTCGAACCGGCGGACTACGAGCGCACGGTGGACACCCTGCTTTCCAACGAGTCGACTCCGGTCATCACCAAGAAGCCCGAAGGCGCCTGGACCCACGAGGTCTGGCAAAAGTCGACGATGTAGTTTCCGAAGGCCGATTGGGGCCCAGGAAAGGGGAGCGCCGCAAGGCGCTCCCCTCGTTGCTTCCGCTATCGCTCAGGAATCTCACCATGACGGGTGCAGAGTCGTAGCCGAGACGCTAGATTGCTCTGAGAATCTAACCCATCCCGACAGCCGCTATCTTGCCGGCCCGCCCGAAGCATGACCCATGCTGGAGGACGACCATGCCCCGCTTCCCCTGCCTTGCCATTCTGTTGACCGTGCTGCTGTTGACGGCTGCGCCAGTCCATGCCCAGGAGCAGCCGCCCGAGCAGTCTGCCCCCGCGCTCACTGCCGATGAGGCCCGCGCGCTGTCGCAGATGCTGCAGGACGACCAGTCGCGCCAGGCCCTGGTCGACAAGCTGAACGCGGTCGCCGAGGCGCAGGAAGCGGAGCAAAGAGAAGGGGCGGACGCCGAGCGTCAATCACTGCCGAGCCGTATCGCCCAGTTCACCCAGCAGTCGGCGGAGTCGGTGGCGACTCTGCTGCAGCGCGTGCTGCGCGATATCCAGGGCATCGCGACGATCGGCGAGGGGAGGGCGGCCGACTATGCCGCGCTCGGCCAGACGGTGCTGGAGCTCGGCATCGTCATCCTGGTCACCGTGGTGACCTTCGCCCTGCTGAACCGCCTCTCGCAACGCATCTACGCGCGCCTCGCCCGCATGTCGGACGGCTCGGGGGTCATCACGTCCCTTGGCCTGCTGCTCGCCAGCATCCTGCTCGACGCGCTGATGATCGCGGTGGCCTGGGGCATCGGCTATGCGGTAGCGGTCTTCGCGTTGGGGACCGCCGGGCAGATGGACCTCGTCCAGACGCTCTACCTCAACGCCTTCCTGGCCATCGAGCTGATCAAGGTCGCCCTGCGCGGCATCTTCTCGCCCCGCTACGGCAACCTGCGCATCGTGCCGCTGTCAGACTTCAGTGCGGCCTACTGGTACCTCTGGCTCGGCCGCCTCGTCAGCCTGCTCGGCTATGGCACGCTGGTGATCGTCCCGATCGTCACGGCCAACATGAGCCCGGCCGTCGGCCGCAGCCTGCAGGTGCTGATTGCGCTCGCGGGCGTCGTCATGGCGATCGTGGTGATCCTGCAGAGCCGTGGGACCGTGCGCGAGGGCCTGCGCCGGCGTGCCGCGGCGCGGGGCGACATGACCTCCAGGGCATTCGCAACGGTGGGCCGCGTCTGGCATCTCGTCGCCATCCTTTACGTGCTGGCCTTCTTCGTCATCTGGGTTTCGCGGCCGGGCGACGCGCTCGGCTACATGCTCGCGGCCACCGGCAAGACGCTGGCCGCCGTCCTCATCGGATTCCTCGCGGTTACCGCCATCTCGCGGGCGATTACCGGTGGGCTCCGGGTGCCGCAGGAGATGCGCGAGCGTCTGCCGCTGCTGGAATCGCACCTGAATGCCTTCGTGCCCAACATCCTCCGGGTGGTGCGCATTGCCGCCTTCATCTTCGTCGTCGCGGCCGTGCTCGACGCCTGGGGCGTCGCTGACGTTGGCGGCTGGCTCACCAGCCCCACCGGGCAGGTGTTCATCGCGGCGGTGCTCTCGGCGGCTGCCATTCTGGTGGTCGCCTGGCTCGTCTGGCTGGCCATGTCGTCCTGGGTCGAATACCGGCTGAACCCCAACGTCGGCACCGTGGCGAGCGCGCGCGAGCGCACCCTGCTACAGCTGCTGCGCAACGCCGTGACCGTCGTGCTGGCGACCCTCGCCCTCATGCTGGCGCTGTCGCAGATCGGCGTCGATATCGGGCCGCTCTTGGCCGGCGCCGGCGTGCTCGGCTTGGCCATCGGCTTCGGCGCGCAGAAGCTGGTGCAGGACGTCATCACCGGCGTCTTCATCCAGTTCGAGAACGCGATCAACGAGGGCGACGTGGTCACCGTCGGCGGCATCACCGGCGTGGTCGAGCGCCTCACCATCCGCTCGGTCGGCCTGCGCGACCTCTCGGGCATCTACCACATCGTGCCGTTTAGCGCCGTCGACACCGTGTCCAACTTCATGAAGGGCTTCGCCTACCACGTGGCGGCCATGGGCGTCGCCTACCGCGAGGACGTCACGGAGGTGAAGGCGGCCATGGTCGAGGCCTTCGAGGAGCTGCGCGGCACCGAGCACGGCGGCGCCATCCTGGACGAACTCGACATGCAGGGTGTGACCGAGTTCGGCGACTCCGCGGTGGTGGTGCGCGCGCGCATCAAGACGCTACCGGGCAGCCAGTGGGCGGTCGGCCGCGCCTACAACGAGATCGTCAAGCGGGTGTTCGACGCGCGCGGCATCGAGATTCCCTTCCCGCACCGCACGATCTACTGGGGCGAGGACAAGCAGGGCAAGGCCCCGCCGCTGCGCCTCGCGAAAGAGGGCGGCGATGCGGAGGAGGAGGACGGCAGCACGAAGGCCGTCAAAGGAGAGGAGAGACTGGATGGCGGCTCGCAGAGCCGTGAATCGGAGGTGACACCGCCGGGGCCAGAGGAGGTGTCCAGCGAGCCGGATGAGCGGTAACCCGCGCTCCGGCCCGCTCCCTGCTCAGCTCGCCTTCCTCAGGGTCACGCCGGCGTGCTCCATCAGCATGGTCTTGTTCAAGAGCTTCACGCAGGCGTAGACCGCCTCGATGGCCGGGGAGGGGACCTCGACCAGCTTGCCCATCTCCAGGATGGCGCCGATGAGGGCCTCGGTCTCCAGGGAGCGGCCGGCCTCGACGTCCTGCAGCATGGAGGTCTTGTGCTTGCCGACCGACTGGGCGCCCTCGATGCGCTTCTCGATGGTGTGGCGGAAGGTGACGCCCAGCTTCTCGGCGATGAGCTGGGCTTCGGCCATCATGGTGGCGGCGAGGCCGCGGGTCTCCGGGAAGGTGCAGATGTCTTCCAGCGTCGCGTGAGTGAGCGCGCTGATCGGGTTGAAGGAGAGGTTGCCCCAGGCCTTCAGCCAGACCTCCGAGCGGATGTCGTCGAGCACCCGCGAGCGGAAGCCGGCGGCGACCAGCAGGTCGTGCAGCTTCTGCGCCCGCTCGCTCAAGGTGCCGTCGAGTTCGCCCAGCGGGAAGCGGTCGCCCTCCACGTGCTTCACCACGCCGGGCTCGGTCACTGCAGCCGCGGGATAGACCACGCAGCCGACGATGCGCTCCGCCGGGATGTGGCGCGTGAGCAGGCCTGAAGGATCGAGGCTCTTCAGCTGAGTGCCTTCCAGCGGTCCCGCGAGCTTGTGGAAGTACCACCAGGGCATGCCGTTCTGCACGGTCATGATCATGGTGCCGTCGTCGAGCAGCTTGTCGACGTCGCGCGCGACCTGGTCGAGGAAGTGCGCCTTCACCGCCAGGATCACCAGGTCCTGCGGCCCGGCCTCTGCAGCGGTGCCGACGGCCTTCATCTTCGCCACATGCTCGCTGCCGTCCTCCCAGATCAGTTTCAGGCCGTTCTGCTGGATCGCCGCCAGGTGCGCGCCCTGGTCGATGACGGTGACCTCGTTGCCGGCGAGGGAGAGCTTGGCGGCCATCAGGCCGCCGATGGCGCCGGCGCCTACCACACAGATTCTCATGGTCGTCATCCTCACTCGTTCACGTAGGTGTTGGTGAGCTCGCCGATGCCTTCGATGGCGATGGTAACCTGATTGCTCGGCTCCTTCATCGAGCCGACGCCGATGGAGGTGCCGCAGGCGATGATGTCGCCGGGCATCAGCGTCATGTCGTGAGACAGCAGGCTGACCAGCTTATGGGGCGGAAAGATCATGTCCGATACCGGATAGTTCTGCCGCTCGTCGCCGTTCAGGATCGTGCGCACCGAAAGCGTCAGGGGGTCGAGGCCGGTGGCGATCGCCGGCCCGAAGACGCCGAAGGAGTCGAAGCTCTTGGAGCGGGTCCACTGGGCGAAGGTCGGGTCCTTCGGGATGATCTTCGCGGCGGTCACATCGTTCACGCAGGTGTAGCCGAAGATGTGATCCGCCGCCTCGCTCTCCGACACGGCGCTGCAGCGCTTGCCGATGACGATGCCGAGCTCGCCTTCGTAGACCACCGGGCCGTCGTAGGTTCTGGGACGCCGGATGGTGGTGCCCGCCGCGGTGAAGGCGCTGGGCGCCTTCAATAGGAACAGGGGCTCCGGCGGTTCGGCGACCTCCAGCTTGGCGGCCAGGGCGTGGAAGTTGTTCCACAGGCAGATCATCTTGCTGGGATCGCAGGGCGTCATCAGCTGGACCTCGGCCAGCTTCACCGTCTGGCCGGTGGGGGCGGCACCCTCGAAGATGTCGCCCGAATAGACCTTGAGGCTGTCGCCTTCAAGCTGGCCGTAGCCGACAGAGCCGGCCCGGCGGAATCGCGCCCAGCGCATAAGTTCCTCCCAAGGGGGTGTTTCTGTGCAGTTTAACACCGGAGCTGCCGACTGCCGACAGTCGAAGCGGCCCGAAAAACAGACCAGTCGCCTTTCCTGCTGTCACCCGCGGGCTTGACCCGCGGGTCCATCCCTCCGCGCGCACGAGCCGGCGCGGCTTCGAAATGGATTGCCGGGTCAAGCCCGGCAATGACAGGAGGGGGGGT
Source organism: Kiloniellaceae bacterium (assembly GCA_009377535.1). Lineage (GTDB taxonomy): Bacteria > Pseudomonadota > Alphaproteobacteria > Kiloniellales > Kiloniellaceae > Pelagibius. Next base: position 1,194 of record WHTV01000056.1, on the reverse strand, counting down.
CGTGGGGTTGGTGCGTACTGACTACAGCGAGGCGTCCAGGGCCTTCACCAGCTTGTCGATTTCTTCGGGCGCGGTGTAGTGCACGAAGGAGAGGCGCAGCACGCCGGTCTCAGGCGGAACGCCCAGCGCCTCGACCAGGCGATAGGCGTAGAAGTTGCCGACGCCGGCGGCGATGCCGCGGGCGGTGAGGCCTTCCAGCACCTCGACCGCCGGCTTGTTCTTCGGGTGCAGCGCGATGGTCGGCGCGCGCTCGGCTGGATCGGTCGGACCCAGCACGCGGATGTCGTTGCGCTGGCGCAGGTAGTCGAGCAGCGGCGCCATCAGCTTCTTCTCCTGGCCCTGCATGAGCCCGTGCACCCGGCGGCCGCGCTCGGCGGCGTTCACCTCGTCCTCGAAGTGGTGCGCATGGAGGGAATCGAAGTAGTCGGCGATGCCGGCGGAGGCGGCGATCTGCGCGTGGTCCGGCCCGGCCGGCGTCAGGCGCTTCAGTACATTGCCGGCGTTGAAGAAGTGCGCCTGGTTGGGCAGCCGCTCGGCCAGTGCCTTCTTCACCACCATGAGGCCCTGGTGCGGCCCGTAGGTCTTGTAGAGCGAGAAGAGGTAGATGTCGGCGCCCAGCGCCTGCACGTCCGGCAGGCCATGCGGCGCGTAGGAGACGCCGTCGATGCAGGTCACCGCGCCGGCCGCGTGGGCCCTGGCGCAGATCGCCGCCACCGGGTTCACCTGCCCGACGATGTTGGAGCAGTGCGGGAAGGCGACCAGGCGGGTCTTCCCGCTCAGCAGCTCGTCGAGCCCGGCGGGGTCGAGCCGGCCGCTCTCCGGGTCCACCGTCCACTCGCGGACCACGATGCCGTTCTCGGCCAGGCGCCGCCAGGCACCGGAGTTGGCCTCGTGGTCCTGGTTGGTGACGACGATCTCGTCGCCCGGCGCCAGCATCTCGCGGAAGGCCTGCGCCAGCACGTAGCTGTTCTGGCTGGTCGAGGGCCCGAAGTGCACCTCGTCGTTCGCGACGTTCAGGTAGCCGGCAAGCCTTGCCCGCGCTTCGTCCATCTCCTCACCGGCGCGCTTCGAGGCCGGTGAGGGACCGTAGGGCTGCACCTTGGTCTCGCGGTAGAAGCGGTTCAGGCGCTCGATGACCGGCCCGCAGACATAGGACCCGCCGGCGTTCTCGAAGAACGCCCAATCCTTCAGGGA
>WHTV01000055.1 GCA_009377535.1 Kiloniellaceae bacterium | reverse complement strand
ATCCGTGCAGGCAGAAGGCGCCAGTCGACGGCGTAGCGCCGCGCCAGTTCTGCGAGCCGTGGTCCGAGGTGATGTGATAACGGCAAGCGCCCCACCTTCAGGCGGCGGAGAGGTGTCATAAGAACGCCCTCATACACTTCCAGTTTGCGTTGATATCCGGACTCCGCGAATCGATGCGTTTCGTGGGCACATCTGATCAGACGGATACTCGTCGCTCTTGCACCCATCCGTATCAGCCTTCCCCGCTACCCCAGGCGGGTCGACCTGCACATTGGTTGTTTCGAGGCTTGCTCGGCGTTCACTCACGTTGCGGCCTGCACACGCGCACGGTCACCAAGTCGTGACCGCTCTATCCAGAGGCTTCAGACATTTCGTCTCCTCCATGCCTGCTCCGGTTGCTTCCGGCTGGAGCGTTCGCCGGGTGGGGCTTTCACCCACTGGAAAGCGCCGCCTTACCACGGCGCACGGGGCCTGCAACCAACGATTCTTGCGGCTGGTGGAGAGTGAGGTTCCGCGTATCGCAGCGTGAGTGGGCATATTTGCGCGGGTCCGCAACCATCGAGACCGACACTCGCGCGGTGCCGGTTTGACCATAGCCTTTGGCCGGCGACGTCACCTACCCATCGTCCAGGTCGCACGCTGCCTACGATAGTAATCTCCAGTTCCGGTGGAGGTCGCAGACCGGACCAAATGCGAGAACCGGCTGACCACCACTTGGTGCCAGGAGGACACGCTGGGTCTCGAGGAGTCCCCAAGTGAGTCAACCCCAGGCTCAGCTCTCCCGCCAAGCCCGCATGATGCTGTCGCGCAGAGGCTGGACGAGATAGTCCAGCGCGGTGCGCGCGCCGGTCTTGATCATCACATCGGCCGGCATTCCGGGGTGCAGCTTGCGCTCGCCGAGGCGCGCCGCCTCCGCCTCGGAAACCGAGACCCGGGCCAGGTAGTAGGCCTCGCCGCTGCGTTCGTCCTCGAAGCGGTCGGCCGAGACATAGACGACCGAGCCGAGGAGGCGCGGCGTGGTGCGCTGCGGAAAAGCTGTGAAGAGCACGTCGGCTTCCAGGCCGATGGCCAGGTTGTCAATGTCCACCGGCCTGACCTTCGCCTCGACCACCAGCTGATCGTCGACCGGCACCATCTCGAGCATGGTCTGGCCGGGACGCACCACCTGGCCATGGGCATGGACCTGCAGGCCCACGACCACGCCGTCCTCCGGCGCCCGCACCTCCAGGTGATCGAGCACGAAGCTGGCAGCCGCCACCCGTTCGCGCAGGTCGAGGATCTCGGCCCGCACCTCGCGCAGCTCCTGCTCCACCTGCTCGCGAAAGTCCTTGCGAAGCTGGAGGATCTGCAGCTTGGCCTCGCTGATCGAGGTCTTGGCCGAAGCGATCTCCGCAATCAGCTCGCCGCGTTCGCCGCCGAGGCGGGCCGCCTCGCGCTCCAGCGCCAGGACCTTTGGCTTCTCGGCGAAGCCCTTCGCAAGCAGTGTCTTGAGGCCTGCCAGCTCCTCCTCGATGAGCTCGATCTGGCGGGACTTCGACTGCTGCTGGGCACGGAAGCCGGTGATCTGCTCGTCGATCTGGGCGATGCGCTGCTCGTAGATGCCGGTCTCGCCTAGCAGCGTTTCCCGGCGTGCCTGGAACTGGCTTTCCTGGCCGTGCAGGATTTCCTGCAGCTGCGGGGCAGCCTCGCGCCCTGCAAAGGCGGCGGGAACGACGATGCTTTCCGCCCCCTCTCGCTCGGCCAGCAGGCGCGCCTCCGATGCCAGCGCCTGATCCAGCTTGCTCTGCACGATGGCGAGCGAGGCGCGCGCCCTGGTCTCGTCAAGGCGCAGCAAGAGCGCGCCGGTGGCCACGGCGTCGCCGTTGCGCACCAGAATCTCCTTCACGATGCCGCCTTCCATGTGCTGGATGGCCTTGCGGTTGCTGTCGACCATGACTGTGCCGGAGGCGATCACTGCGCTGGAAAGCTCCGCATAAGCGGCCCAGCCGAAGAAGCCGCCGAAGGTGAAGCAGACCACGGCGAGGCCGGCGATGACGCTGCGCCTTGTGCTGACCGGCGCCTGCGGCGGAGTGGATGTGGACAGCTTCATGCCTTGACGGCCTCCGGTCTCGCGGCAGCGGCCGGCATCGCGTGGGGACCCGGCGGCGCCTTGGGCACCGCCCTGGTCACCTTGGGCAGCACCTCCTCCGTGGCGCCGAAGTGTTCGATGAGGCCGTCGCGCAGGACCAGCAGCTTGTCCATACCGGCCAGTACCGAGGGGCGATGGGCGACCACGACCACCGTGGCACCCAAGGCCTTCAGCTCCTTCACCGCCCGGCGCAGGGCCTCCTCGCCCTCGCCGTCGAGGTTGGAGTTGGGCTCGTCGAGCACCACCAGCGCCGGCTCGCCATAGAGCGCCCGGGCAAGGCCGATGCGCTGGCGCTGGCCACCGGACAGCGCCGTGCCGCCGGTGCCGATGGTGCTGTCGTAGCCGTCAGGCAGGTGCAGGATCATCTCGTGCACGCCGGCGCGCTCGGCGGCACGCACGATGGCCCCGGGATCGGGCTCGCCAAAGCGGGCGATGTTCTCGGCGACCGTCCCGTCGAACAGCTCGACATCCTGCGGCAGGTAGCCGAGCGACGGGCCGAGCTCGACATGGTTCCACTCGACGACGTCGGCCCCGTCGAGCCTCACGTGGCCGGCCGACGGCGCCCAGACGCCGACCAGCAGGCGGGCGAGCGTCGACTTGCCCGCCGCGCTGGGGCCGATGATGCCGAGGCTCTCGCCGGGCAACAGCGCAAAGGAGATGCCTCTCAGGACGGGCTTGGAGACGCCTGGCGGCGCGGCCACCAGGCGCTCCACCGCGAGGGCCCCCTTGGGGCGCGGCAGCGGCATCGAGGGCGTCGGGGCGCTGTCCTTGCCGAGAAACTCCTTCAGGCGGCTCCTGGCGCCGCGCGCCAGGATGAAGCCCCGCCAGTTGGCGATGGCGCCTTCGACCGGGGCCAGCGCCCGGCCCATGATGATCGAGGCGGCGATCATCACGCCTGGGGTAATGATCTGCTCCAGCGCGAGATAGGCACCGCAGCCGAGGATCGCCACCTGCAGCACCGGGCGCACGAACTTGGCCGCGGCGGTCAAGAGGCCGCCGCGATCGCTCGCCTTGGCCTGAGCGGCCAGCGCCGCCTGGTGACGGGAGAGCCAGCGCCGCTGCAGGCCCGGCAGCATGCCCATGGCCTCGATGACCTCGGCATTGCGCAGGGTGTTCTCGGTGAAGCCGTGTGCTGCCGCGCTGTCGCGCGCGGCCGCGCGCAGCGGGCCCCGGGTCGCCAGCTCGCTGGCGACCGCCAGCGCGAAGAGCACGACGGCGCCGGCCAGGGCGACGAGCCCGAGGAGCGGGTGGAACACGAAGATGATGGCGAGGAAGAGCGGCGTCCAGGGCGCATCGAAGAAGGAGATCAGGCCGGAGCCGGTCAGGAAACTGCGCAACGACTCGAGATCGCGCAGCGGCTGGCCCTCGAGCGACTCCCTCTGCTGCAGGCGCCGGCGCAGCAGGCCGGCGAAAAGGCGCTCATTCAGGCGGCCGTCGAGGCGCGAGCCGACGCGCACCAGCACGCGGGCGCGCACCAGCTCCAAAAGGGCGGAAGTCAGGATCATGCCGATGGCCACCACCGTCAGCATGACCAGGGTGTGCTCGCTACCCGAGGTGAGCACGCGGTCGTAGACCTGCAGCATGTAAAGCGGGCCGGTGAGCATCAAGAGGTTGATGAAGAAACTGAACAGGCCGATGGAGACGAAGGCCGCGCGGACGTCCTGGAAGGCTTCGGCCAGCGCGTTCTGCGCCCTGCCCTTCCCTGTTGTGGTCATTTCCCAGCCTCTTGCTTTTCTTGTTCGAACTACAATGCCCGAAGGCGGCGGCACCTCTCGGCACCGCCGCCTGACGGGTGCAGGCTCGTGGACAACGTCAGGCGACGTTGAGCATGAAGTCATCCTCCGACAGATCGGCCTTGTTGACGCCGACAAGGTGGAGCTCGTCGCCCGCCGCGTCGTCGAGGGTGACGACCACATCGTCGCCGATGTCCTCTGCCATATCCATCAGGTCACCAAAACTCGCGATGGAGAAGCCGTTCAGCTGGATGAGGTCGTCGCCCGGCTCGAAGTCGGTGATGACGTCGCTGCCGTCGCCGCTGCCGAAGATGAAGAGGTCGTCATCGCGACCGCCGGTCAGGGTGTCATCGCCCTCGCCGCCGGCAAGGGTATCCTCGCCACGACCGCCCAGCAGGCTGTCATCACCCTCGCCACCGTCGAGGCTGTCGTCGCCGCGATCGCCGAGAAGGGTGTCGTCGCCTTCGCCGCCGGCCACGAGGTCGTCGTCGCGGCCACCGTCGAGGTGATCGTCGCCCTCGCCGCCGTCGAGGCTGTCGCGACCACGATCGCCGAGGACTATGTCGTCGCCTTCGCCGCCTGCCACTAGGTCGTCGTCGCGGCCACCATCGAGGTGGTCGTCACCCTCACCGCCGTCGAGCGTGTCGTCGCCGCGGTCGCCAAGCACAGAGTCATCACCGTCTCCCGCAGTCAGGGCGTCGTCGTCGCGGCCGCCGTCCATCTGGTCATCCCCATCGCCGCCGAGGAGCGTGTCGTCGCCGCGGTCGCCACTGAGGGTATCGTCGCCGCTGCCACCTTCCAGCAGGTCGGCCGCCCTAGTGCCGGTTTCGTTGACACCCTCGGTGGGCTCGTCCGGGAGACCGTCGAGCACGGTGTCCTCGCGCTCGCTGAGGTTCTGGATACGGGTATCGCCGGAGGGCGCGGTGTCGGTCTCGCCGTAGGCAGTGGTGGCATAGTTGGCCAGCAGGTACTCGGCCATGGCGTCCTGCTCGCTGCCCGCCACGGCAAAGTCGCTGGCGCCAGCATCGGTCAGCACGTCCTTCAGGTGAACCACATTGGCGAAGGCCGGATCGGCACTGGCGAAGCTGGCGAAGGGGTAGCTGTCGCCGCCGCCGGCCAGGAAGTCGAGGGTGACCACTCGGATCGCCACGCCGGGATCGACGACCAGCTCGCCGTTCTCGACCAGGACCAGGACCGGATTGCCGTCATCACCGAGGATGGCAGCTGACTGGATGCGGTTGCCGGCCGGCTGGCTCGGATCAAAGCTGAAGGCGATACCGCCGACCTGGGGGAACTGGCCGGGGGTGGCCCCTGACGCTGTGGCGGCGACGCCATGTTCCAGCACCTGGAGCAGCTGCTCGGCCGTCAGGGTGATGAGGGTCAGCCCGTTGTTGAACTTCAGGGCGTTCTCTACATCGAGCTGCGAGATCTCGCCGGCCTGCTTGCCCGAGGCGGGATTATCCTGCGGCGGCAGCTCGACAAAGTTGCCGGAGCCCGGCGGCACCTCCTCGATGGTGCCGATGGCCGAGCGGATGCCGCCGCCGTTCTTGATAGAGACCATCACCGTGTCGTCATACTGCTGGGCTTGGGCCAGGTTGGCGTCCGCCGAGAGGTTGCCGAAGTTGGTCTCCTCCGTGCGCACCTCGCCGCGGCGGCCTTCCAGGTAGACATCGCTCTTGCCAAGAATGTTGCCGTCCTTGGCGATCACGATGCCCTCGACGGCGTCCGTCAGGTCACTCACGAGGTCGCCCTTGGTGCCTTCGGCGAAGGGGTCTTCGTTGCCCCAGAGCGCCGCGACCTGCTCATCGGTGGTGGCGAAGGCACCGCTCACGGTCTCGTCGGTGGCCTCACCATTGTTGAGGATGAGGACGCCGTTGTCGTCGAACTCCAGCACCAGGCGGCCGACGTAGGAGTACTCGCCGTCGGTGCTGACGATGACCGCCGGATCGCCGTCCTTGTTGGTGGTGACGAAGGGATAGTCCTCCGCCGGCGTGTCGCCGTCGTTGAGACCGCGCTGCACATCCTCGTCGTCGGCCAACAGGGTGTCGGACCCGCCGGCGATGATGATGTCGACGCCGCTCAGCTTGCCGATCAGCTCCTTCTCCAGGGCGATCTGCTGCAGATGGGTGACCAGGATGACCTTGTTCACGCCTTGCGCGACCACCTCGTCGATGACCGGCTGCAGGATGGCGGCCAGGGCATCCATGTCGTTCGGGTCATTGCTGCCGATGACCGTGGTGTCGCCCGGCGAGGAGATCTGTGCAAGGCCGGGCGTCGTGGCGCCGACGATGCCGATCAGCTCGCCACCTTCCTCGATGATCGTCGCCTTGGCGATCTTCGGTGACGGCGTGCTGGTCGCCGATTGGTCCGGGCCGGTCTTGAAGGCATCGGACATGAGGATCTCGTCGGTGAATAGGCCGGCCAGGTTCGGATCGCCGGAGAAGTCCAGGTTGGCCGAGAGGTAGGGGAACTGGGCGCCGACCCAGCGGTCATCGGTCACCCCGTCGTTGCCCTGGTACTGCTGCGCGATGATCTCGGCGAGCATCGAGGTGCCGAGGTCGAATTCGTGGTTGCCGAGGGCCGAGGCGTCGAAGCCGATCGCGTTCATGACCGAGATGTCGACCCTGCCGCCGCCTTCCCGCAGGCTCTCGTAGAGCCCGTCCGGCGCCTCGAGACCGAAGAGCTCGTTGTAGAAGTCGTTGAAGACACCCTGGTCGCGAAACACGCTCTGGTCTTCAGAGGCGCTGAAGAACGGTCCGCTCAGGTAGTTATCGCCCGCCGAAAGGGTGATGGAGTTCTCGTGAGTATCCTCCAGGATATCGACGATGGCGGCGAAGTTGGCCGCGCGGCCGATCGCATCGACTCCGCCTTCCAGGTCGGAGGCGTGCAGGATCTGCAGGGTGAAGGTAGACGGCTCCTCGCCCTCGCCTTCCGGCTCGATCTCGTAGAGCGTCGTCGTGCCGCTGACCTCGTTCGAGACCGCCAGTAGGGCCTTGCCGTTCGGACTCTCGTCGGCGGCAATGAAGGTCATGCCCTCGGGACCGATGTCACCCTCCGTCTGCAGGAACTCGACGTACTCGGGGGCTGTCGGGTCCGAGATGTTGAACACCATGACGCCATTGGCCCGCTCGAGGCCGACGAAGGCATAGGTCTGATCGCCGACCATGCCCACGGTCACGCCCTCCGGCTCGGCTCCCTTGTTGTCGGAGCGGCCGTCGAGCGCCTCTTTCTGCTCGTCGGTCAGCACCGAGCCAAGGACACGCTCGATCATGTCGCCGGAATCGAAGACCTGCTCGCCGCCGGCGTTCCAGATGGAGAAGGAGCGCGCGCCATAGACAAAGAGCTGGTCGATGTCGCCATCGCCGTCCGTGTCGCCGTCGATGCTCGAGGCTTGGAGCCGGCCGAGGACGCTGTCCTGCTGCAGGTAGTCGGCGTCGGGGAAGGCTTCCGGATCGAGGTCCAGGTTCTTGATCCGCTCATCCTCACTACGCGCATCGCCTTCGTTGGCAGTGATGTAGAAAGTCTCGCCGTTGATCTCGAAGGACGCAATCTGGTCGGGCATGTACATGCCGAAGACCGGGGCCTTGTCGAGATCGTACTCGCCATCCTCATCGGAGGGGTCCAGCAGGTTGCCCGGCAGGCTGTGGTCCTTGGCGCCCAGCGGCACGATGTCGAGGAAGGTGGCCGTCGCGATGTCGAGGATCGCCACCGCGTTCGCTTCCTGCAGCGCCACGAAAGCCTGGGTGCCGTCCGGCGAAACCGCGATGTACTCGGGCTCCACATCTTCCGACACCGACTCGCCCGGGAAAATGCGGACCCCGGCCTCGCGCAGCGCATCCTCCATGCCGTCGAAAGCTGTGAAGTCGGCCGTCTGCACCGTCGCCAGGGCCAGGCCGCTGGACAGGTCGATAATGGAGACCGATCCCAGCGGGTTGTTGGCCGGGTCGCCGGTGTCCTCGCCCTCGTTGGCGACCAGCAGCTTCATGCCGTCCGGCGTGAAGACCAGATGGTCCGGCAGGTTGCCGACGGTGACGCTGTGCAGGAAGCTGCCGTCGGCGTCGTAGAAGGCGACCACGCCGTCGCTGTCCTCGACGTCAATGGCCACCGCCACGATACCGTCCTTCACCGCCACCTGGGTCGGCGAACCATTGGCCGAGGTGTCGATGCTGCCGATCTTCTGCGGCTGAGCGGGATCGGAGATGTCGACGATGTCAACGCTCTGGGCGTCGGAATTGGTGATGAAGAGGCGCTGCGTGGCGCTATCGTAGGCCACGGTCTCCTCAGATCCCTCGCCCAGGCCGCCGTCATAGGTCGCCAGCTTCTCGATCTCCAGATCGTCGCTTGCCACCGGCGGCGCCTGGATGTCGCCGAAGGAGATGCGGGCGAGGATCGGCTCGTGGTCGCTGGCGGCGCCATTGTGGACGGCCGGATCGGTCGAGGCGGCGTCGCCGAAGTCGACGTTCTGGTGGACGATGTCGAACTCGACGCGGTCCTTCAGCGCCTCGCTGACCAGCAGGTGGTCGAGCACCTGGCTGTTGCCCTCGAAGTTGTAGGTATAGGCCTCGTCGCCCAGGGTATCGATCTGGTTGAACAGGACCTGCTCGCTGCCGGAGCCCTTCAAGGCATTGATCGGGTTGGAGAACTGGAAGTCGTTCATGTCGCCGAGCACGATTACCTTGGCCTCCGGATCGGTCGCCACGAGGTCGTCGACATAGGCGTTCAGCGAAGCCGTCTGCGCCGTGCGCTGGTCATCGCCGGCGTTGATGAAGGGCTGGACGGCGCCGTAGACGGGAGAGGAGCCGAACTTCGAGGAGAGGTGATTGTTGATGAGGGTCACCGTCTCGCCGTTGAAGGTGAACTGCGCCTCCAACGGGACGCGCGCGTCCTGGCCGGCCTGAAAGCCGTCCAGCGTGTCCAGCGCCTTCACCGAGTCCTCGACGAGGTCGACGCGGTTGGGATTGTAGAGGTAGGCGACGCGGATATTGCCGCCCGGCACGCCGCCCTGGGTGTTGTTCACCGGGTCGACGTCGACAAACTCGTACTGCGGGCCGCCGGCTGCGGCGATGGCATCGACAATGGCCTGCAGCGTGACATCAGCCGTCACCGTGCCGTCATCCGTCTCGCCGCTGTCGTCCTGCACTTCCTGCAGCGCGATGATGTCGGGGCCGTTCAGGTTGTTGACGATCTGCTCGGCCAGGCGCGCGATCTGCTCGGCATCCGCGCCCCCGGCGGCGGAGACGTTGAGAATGTTGTAGCTGGCGACCGTCAGCTGGTTCTCACTACCGACCAGCGCCGAGTTCTCCTCCGCCAGGCCGCCGTCGGTCACCGTGAAGGCTTCGGTGACCTTCACTTCGTAGTTGCCGAAGTTGTAGTCGACCACGCCGGTCACGTCGCCCAGGCCGTCGCCCACCTTGATCGAGGGGTTGAAGCCCGGCAGGGTGTCGGCGTCGAACTGAATCTGCACCCGCTCCGGATTGAGGTCGTCCTCCTGCAGGATGATGCCGCCACGCTCGTTGAAGTCGCCGGCGTTAGCTCCCTGGTTGGCCACCGCCCAGGTCTCGCCGAAGCGGTTGTCGGCCGAGGTCGCCACGGCATCGGGCACAGTCACCCGCATACCCTCAAGGCTCTCGAAGAAGTCGATGCCGTCGGTCTCCGGATCGAAGGAGCCGAAGGCGTCGTCCTCAACGATGTCAGTCGGCGGCACGCGGCCGCCCTCGCCGAGAACGACCGCCTCCGGCAGCGCCAGGCCGCTGACGGCGACGTTGACCTCACTGGCCACCAGCTGGGTGATGGAGAGATTGTTGGTCGCCGCCCCGCCAGGGATGAACTCGCTGACACCGCCGGTAACCACCGCGAAGTCGCCCACGGCGACCGAGGGCGCGCTGTTGGTGAAGACGAAGATGGCGTCCGAGGTGGCGATGTTGCCGTCGCCGTTCGGATCCTGCATGAAGAAGCCGTTCGATTCCAACGCGGTGACGATGCCGGTGGTGATCATCGTCTGGCCGACGTAGGCGGACTGGTGGCCGGCGCCCTGGATCTGCGGGATCGTGACCACGCTGGGCGGCGCCGGTGGCGGCACGTCGGCAACGGCAGCATTGGCAGTACCCGGTGTGTTCAGCGCCTCGTCGTCGGTCGGCGTGCCACTGAAGCCGTCGATTCCGGCCAGGTCGAAGTCGTTGCGCAGCCAGTCGCCAGGCACATCGCTGTCGGTGCCGTCGGGGATGCGCGAGGCGCCGCCGGGAACGAAGGCGCCGCCGTCGAAGCCGGCCGAGAGCTCGGTCGCGGCATAGCTGCGGTCGTCGGCGCCGCCGTCGTTGACCGCCACGGAGTCGACGACGGCGCTCCACGGCGCGGAGTCCGCCGCCCCGTCGTTGTCGAGGTCGATGTCGTCGCCCACCGAGCCGGTGAAGTTCTCGACGAGCAGCAGGGTCAGCGTCCCGTTCTCGTAGGTGTTGCTGGAGAAGCCGGTGGACCAGAAGCCGTCGCCATCGGTCGTGCCCACCTGCACCGCCGAATCGATGGTGCCCGAAGCAGGCGAGTCGCCTTCGATCTGAAGAAGCCACAGGTCGGAGTAGTCGGTGTTGGGATCGCCGAAGATCTCGACGAACTCATGGTCATCAGAACCGGTGTGGTTGAAGACGAACTCGTTGATGACGGCCGGCATGGTTTCCCCCTCTAGGCTGGTGAGTGCTGATATCTGCCGTCCGATCGCTGGGCGCGACCAGGGGCGGGTGGTGTGAAGGTCAAAGATCTTGGGATGGTGGCTGGATCGTCGGGTGGTGCCTCATGATGCTGCGCAGACCCAGCAGTGGTTGATTTGCGTTAACCAAGGTTGTCGTGAGGCCGTGAAATCTGCGTGACACAAAGCCGAAAGCTTTGTGAAAGCGTGTTGCTCCGGGCCGAGCGGCTCGCGCAGCCACTTGGGGCAACGGTGTGTCACCGGGTTGGCCAGAGCTGAGACACGGAGTCAACTGCGCCGTCGCCCGCAATTCCTAGCCATGACGGACGCGGGAGGGAATTGAAGGCGGCGCTTAGACCTGCCCTGCCATCAGGGCGTCCTGCAGCGAGCGGTCTAAGGCTTCGTCATGGGCGACAATGCGTTCGACTTAGGCGACAACAGCATCTCGCAGCTGTCGCCACTCCTCGAACAACGGGAAGCGGATCGCAGAACGCGATCGGCGGGGACCCGCGTCACTCTCCGGCACTGCCAAATGACGTCAGTCGGAAGTCTCCTCCGGCGGTGGCGCCGGTGTGGCGGACGGTGTCGGAGCAACCAATGTTACGGCAGGTGCCGGCGCCGCTGCCACCGGAGCCTTCTTCGCCGGCGCTTTCCTCGCCGGCTTGTTCGCAGCGGTCTTGTCCGCTGCCGCCTTGCCCGCCTTCTTGACAGCCGCTGGTGCCGGCCTCTTCGGCTTCTTCGTAGCCTTGGCCCGCGCCTTCTTGGCCGCCGCCGCAGCCGGCGCTTGTACCGCTTTCGCCTTGGCCTGTTTGGATTTCTTCTTGGCGGATGAGATCAGGACGGCGGCGATGTCGCTGACCGCTGCGCCGATTGCGGCGAGTTCGCCCTCGGTGGATTTCGCCAGGGTCGACAGCTGCTTGCGCGATGTCTTCTGGAGCTTACCAACCTCCTTGTTCACCGCCTTCATGCGCTTGCGCACGTCCTTCGAGGCGAGACCCCGCTCGATCTCCCTTTCGATGCTTTCCAGCGACCTGAACGCCTGGTCGCTGGCGCCGCGAATGTCGGCGTAGATTGCACTGGCTGTCTTTTCCAGCTTGCGCAGCTGGCCCTGCGCCTGGCTACGCACTCCATCCGGCGTTGCCTGTACCTGCGTCTTCTTGCCCTTTTTCGCCCGTGCCATTGTTTGTTCCCGCCCATTCAGTCTGAGTTGGCCCACAAAATCGTCTTGGCGACAGCGTCCGTCCGGATCCCTTGTCGACCCGTTGCGCGCAAGCTAGCGCCATATCCGGAGCCTTTGTCGAGGTGAGTTCACTTTCAGGCAAGACAGTGGAGCCGGCAAATGGATTGCAGGGTGAAGAAAGATCGGTACAGCATGCACGGTCCCAAGATCCTTTCGCCGCCATTGGGAACACATGACTAAGAGAACTTGTACTTTCGGAGAGCTTTTCGACGCGCCTTGTTACAGATATATTGCGTATCTGCTCTGGCAGATCACAGGCAGCTCTGCGGGAACGTTCGTGCGCCGGCGTGGCGGCACAACTCGGCACGGGGCTAGGTTGCAGGACCTACGGTTCTCTTAATGCGATGGCGACTCCGAGACTGCCACTCTGGCAACTCGGTGGGGCATTACGAAAGACGCGGGTAGGCAAGCTCATGACTACTGACCAACCGGCTCCGGTGGAGACCGAGCTGAAGCTGCGCGGCGATGCGGTGGCGCTGGAGCGCTTGTGGCAGGCCCCGCTGCTGCGCGGCCCCGAACCCGCGTCGCCACGCATCAAGCTTCTCGAGAACGTCTACTACGACACCGCCGACCTCAGGCTGCGCAAGTGCGGGCTTGCCTTCCGCATCCGCCGCGACGGTGATCGCTTCATTCAGACCGTGAAGACCGGTGACACTGCCGCCTCCGCAGTCATGAGCCGCGGCGAGTGGGAGGGCGAAGTCTCCTCGCCGGAGCCGCAGCCCGACCGGGTCGACGACCCGACCATGCGCGCCGCCCTCGGCCTGCTGCTGCCGGGCGAGTTGCGCCCCATCTTCACCACGCGGGTGCGCCGCGAGGTCGTCGAGCTGAACGGCACCGACTCGCACGGCCGCCTGAAGGTCATCGAGGCCGCCTTCGACCGCGGCGAGATCGAGGCGGCCGGCGCCCGCGAGGCGCTGGCGGAGATCGAGCTGGAACTGCGCGAGGGGCCGCCGGGCGCCCTCTTCGACCTGGCGCTGGCCCTGCAGGACGTCGCGCCGACGCAGATCGAGACGCGCAGCAAGTCGGCGCGCGGCTATGCGCTGGCCACCGGCCGGCGGCCGGCGTGGGTGCGTGCCGCGCCGCTCGACCTCAAGGCGGAGATGACCGTCGTCGACGCCCTGGCGGCGGTGCTGGGCGCCTGCCTCAGGCACTGGGGTGCCAACGAGGCGGCCGCAACAGACGGCAGCGATCCGGAGGGCGTTCACCAGATGCGCATCGGCCTCCGCCGCTTCCGCTCGGCGCTGGCGGTGTTCGGCAACCTGCTGCCCGCCGCCGAGGCCGAGTGGCTGAAGGACGAAGGCAAGTGGGCGCTGGACACGCTCGGCCCGGCGCGCGACTGGGACGTGTTCCAGGCCGACCTGCTGGCGCCGCTGGAGGCCTGCCGACCCGACGACGACGACCTCGCCGCGCTGCGCGCCGCCGCCGGCGAGCGCCAGGCCGACGCCTATGCGCAGCTGCGCGAAGCGCTCTCGGCGCCGCGCTACACCCGCTTCCTGCTGCGCCTCGGCGGCTGGCTGGAGGACCGCGGCTGGCAATCGCCGGAGCTGACGGCGGCCCAGAAGGCGGCCCTCGCACAGCCGCTGCTCGCCCTCGCCGAAAAGCTGCTCGCCAAGCGGCACCGCCAGGTGCTGAAACGCGGCAAGGGCTTCAAGAAGCTGGCCATCGCCGAGCGCCACCAGCTGCGCATCGCGGTGAAGAAGCTGCGCTACACCACGGAGTTCTTCCGCGGCCTCTACCCGGCCAAGCGCAGCAAGGCCTACCTCGCCGCCCTGCGCGACCTGCAGGAGAGCCTCGGCCATCTGAACGACGTGGCGGTCGCCGAGCACCTGCTGGTCGACCTCACCGAAACGTCGCCGCCCGGCAGCGGCGCCCGGCAACTCGAGCGGGCGGCCGGCAAGGTGATCGGCTGGTACAACCGCGCCCTGCTCGACTTCGAGCCCGACATGCGCCGCACCTGGAAATCCTTCGCCGCCACCAAGCCGTTCTGGAACAAGCCCTCCTGAAAGTGAAACCATGATCACCGTCCTCGTCGCCAACCCCAAGGGCGGCTGCGGCAAGACCACCATCGCCACGCACCTGGCGGCCGCCTTCGCCGCGGCCGGCCTGCGCGCGGCCCTGGCCGATGCCGACCGCCAGGGCAGCAGCCTCGGCTGGCTGCAGGCGCGGCCCGGGAATGCCGCGGCGATCCAGGCGCTCGACTGGCGCGACGGTCCGGAGAAGCTGCCGAAGGAGGCGGTCGACCGCCTGATCGTAGACGCGCCCGCCGCCATGAAGTTGAAGAAGATCGAGGAGCTGCTGCGCCTCGCCGACATCATCGTGGTGCCGGTACTGCCCTCGGGCTTCGACGAACCGGTGACCGGGGAATTCCTGAGGCAGCTCGAGACCTTGAAACCGATCCGCAAGAGCCGGGCCGCGGTCGCCATCCTGCGCAACCGTGTGCAGACCGGCACCCGCACCGCGGCGAAGCTCGACCGCTTCATGCTGGGCGTCGGCCATACCGGCGTCGGGCGCCTGCGTCACCGTCTGGTCTACCCGGACATCGCCGGACGCGGGCTCAGCGTCTTCGACCTCACCGGCAAGCAGAACGAGGCGCTGCGCGAAGACTGGGCGCCGGTGCTGCGCTACATCGAGAACAACGACCCGGCGATGCAGGCTCAGGCCGCGGGAGAGTAACCTAGGCCTGCTCCGCCCGGGCCATGGCGATAGCATCGCGGAAGGGCGCAACGCGGGGCGCCACCGCCGCCGGGCCGTCGCCGGGCTTGTAGAGGCTGCCGCCGAGGCCGAAGCCGCGCACGCCGGCCTGCCAGTAGGCACCCACCTTCTCCGGCGTGATGGAGCCAACCGCCAGCACCGGCAGGCCGGGCGGAAAGACCGCCCGCATCGCCTTGACCACCTCCGGCGGGCTGGCCTCGGCGGGAAACAGCTTCAGCGCATCGGCGCCGGCGCGCGCCAGGCGCAGGGCCTCGCTCGGCGTGGCGAAGCCGGGCACCGCGAGAAGGCCCGCGGCCTTGCAGGCTTCGACCACCGCGGGCTCGGCATTGGGCGTCACCACGAGGCGTCCGCCGGCCGCGGCGATCCTCCCCACGTCGTCCGGGTCGAGGACGGTGCCGGCACCGATCAGGGCCTGCTCGCCGAAAGCCGTTGCCAGCGCGGCGATGCTCTTTAGCGGCTGCGGCGAGTTCAGGGGGACCTCGATCATGGAGATTCCGGCCTCGATCAGCGCTTCGCCGATGGCCAGCACCTCATCGGGTCTTATGCCGCGCAGGATCGCCACCAGAGGCAGGCCGTCGAGCCAGGGCGCGAGGCCGCTCACGGTGCACGCCCCGCGGCGTCCAGGTGCCCGGCCAGCCCGTGAAGCCCCACCGCGACGGCGTCGGCGTCGAGCCGGACCACGCTGTGGCCGAGCTTCGCCAGCGCCGCCTCGTAGAGCGCGGCGAGGGTCGGCGCGCCGAGCAGGTGAACCTCGGTGGGCGCAGCGGGCACCGCCGAGGCCAGCTCGTCGCCGATCAGCAGGCCGGAGAGGTAGCTGCGCACCGCGTCTTCGGGCAGGTTGCCGGTGAGCGCGCGGCTGCGCGCCGAGAACAGGCGGTTCAGCAGGCCGCCCCCCTGCCCCACCGCGACCCCTTCGAGGAACCAGCGGTCGACCGCCACGGCGCCCTTGGTCATCAGGCGGGAGAGGATCGAGTGGCCCTGCAGCAGGTCGAAGACCTCGCCGGTCATGTAGGTGGCGAAGCTCTGCAGCACGCCGCTTTCGACACGCACCCACTTGCTGTGGGTCCCCGGCAGGCAGACCAGGCCGCCGCCGTTCGGCAGGGCGGCAAGCGCCCCCAGCACCTGGGTTTCCTCGCCGCGCATCACGTCCGGCTGGCCAGGGCGCGATTCGTCGAGCAGGCCCGGCACGATCCAGGCCTCGCCCTCGCCCCAGTCGACGCGCTCCAGCCCTGCGGCGATCTCCTCCGGCTCGGCCGGGCAGGCCACGTAGGGCACCTCGCGCCAGCCCTGGCGGCTGCCGATCATGCCGCTCATGACGACCAGGGCGTCCGGCGCGGCGGCGAGCCAGTCGCCCACCTCGGCCTGCAGCGCCGCGGCAAAGTCGCCGCCGCGCACGCGCAGGATGCCGCCGGCCGATTCCCGGCGCTCGGCGATGCCGCCTTGCGCGTCCAGCCGGTAGGCGCGAAACGACGACGTGCCCCAATCGACGGCGATGACGGGTCCGCTCACAGGAAGTCCTCGATGTAGTTTTCGACGATGGCATCCAGGCTGGCGTCGCGCGGCAGGCCCAGCTTGGTGGCGCGCTCGTAGGAGGCGTCCCGGGGCCAGCCGTCGCAGATCCGCTGGATGAAGGGATCGGGTTGGAAGACGATCTCGCCCAGCTTGCGCGCGCCGGCGACGCGCTTGAGGGAGTCGATCATGTCGCGCACCGTGACGGTGAAGCTCGGCAGGCTGACCGCGCGATCGTCGCCGAGGGCCGCAGACTCGGCCTCGTGCAGCGCGATGAGGCCGCCGACGATGGAGCGGTAGCCGAGCAGCGGCATGACGGTGTCTTCCGAAACCGGGATCCTGCAGACCTCTCCGTTCAATGGTTCGCGAAACAGGCCGCTGACGAAGCTGGAGGCCGCCGCATTGGGCTTGCCGGGCCGCACGATCACCGTCGGCAGGCGCGCCGAGCGGCCGTCGAAGAAACCCTTGCGCGTATAGTCGTTCACCAGCAGCTCGCAGATCGCCTTGGTGGCGCCGTAGGTGGTCTGCGGCGTCTGCTTGGCGTGGTCGCCGACCACCGGGGCCATGGTGGAGCCGCCGAAAACCGCGATGGAGCTGGCAAAGACCAGCCGCGGCTGGCAGGCGCGGGCACGGCAGGCCTCGAAGACATTGAGGCCGCCGGTAAGGTTCACGCGGATCGCCAGGTCGAAGTCCTTCTCGCCGCCGCCACTTACCACCGAGGCGAGGTGAAAGACCGAGACATCGTCGCGGTCGATCAGCGCGGCCACCGCCGCGCTGTCGGAGATGTCCCCGGCGCGCAGAATCACGCGCTCATCCGCCCAGGCCGGGCGTTTCGCCGGTATCACGACGTCGAACAGCAGCAATTCGTCGATCGCTTCCTGCCCACCACCCGGCGCGGTCAGCTTGCCGCGCTGCAGCAGGGCCTGTGCCAGGCGCTGCCCGACGAAGCCGGTTCCGCCGGTGATGACGACCTTCAAGACGTGCCTCCCCCCTTCTCTCTCCTCGCGGGCGGCGGCCCGGTTCGGTCCCGCCTCTGCCGCCGTGGGCCGCGATTTTGACCGCCACGCGCCGGTTGCGCAATGCACCTGCCGCAGAACGCACGTGCCAGCTTGGCGGTCCCGCCCATGTTTGCTATTGATGGGTAGCGCTGTCCAACGAAGAAGGCCGGCGTCCTCAAAGAAAACCGCCCGCGCCCTGAAAAAGGCGCTGGGTGTGTCTTGTCCTGGGCATTCAAGCAGCTGGAGATTACGAAGCGTGAAGCCGGAACTCGTTATGGTCGGCCCGATGATGCCGCATGTCATGGAGGCGCTGGACAGCGACTTCACGGTCCACCGCCTGTGGGAGGCCGCCGACCGCGCGGCCCTGCTGAAGCAGCTGGGCGGCAATGTGCGCGCCATCGCCACCAGCGGACATCTCGGCGCCGATGCCGCCACGATGGATGCGCTGCCGAAGCTGGAAATCATCAGCTGCTACGGCGTCGGCGTCGATTCCATCGACCTCAAGCATGCCGCGGAACGCAAGGTGATCGTCACCAACACGCCCGACGTGCTGAACGACGACGTCGCCAACATGGCCATCGCCCTGCTGCTCGCCACCTCCCGCGAGATCTGCAACGGCGACCGCTACGTGCGCGAGGGCAAGTGGCTGAAGGGCGCCATGCGCCTGACCCGCGCCATCCGCGGCCGCCAGCTGGGCATCCTGGGCCTCGGGCGCATCGGCAAGGACATCGCCCGCAAGGCCGAGGCTTTCGGCATGAAGATCGCCTACCATGGCCGCAAGAAGCAGGACGTCCCCTTTCGCTTCTATGACGACCTGGTCGAAATGGCGCGCGACAGCGACTACCTGGTCGCCATCTGCCCCGGCGGGCCGGCCACCGACAAGATCGTCAACCGCGCCGTGCTCGACGCCATCGGGCCCGAGGGAGTGTTCATCAACGTGGCGCGCGGCTCGGTCGTCGATGAGCCTGCGCTGGTTGCGGCGCTGCAGGAGGGCCGCCTCGGCGGCGCCGGCCTCGACGTCTTCGCCGAGGAGCCCAAGGTGCCCGAGGCGCTTCTGACGATGGAGCAGGTGGTGCTGCAGCCGCATGCGGCCAGTGCCACCCACGAAACCCGCCGCGCCATGGGCGATCTCGTGGTCGACAACCTGCGCGCCCACTTTGCCGGCAGGCCGGTCCTGACGCCGGTCTAGCCGGTCGCGGACTGCCACAACCAACAGAGAGAATCTGCACCCCAAGGGGAGGAATCCATGAAACTGCTGCGCTATGGAGCCATCGGTCAGGAAAAGCCGGGCGCCCTCGACCGCAAGGGCGTACTGCGCGATCTTTCCGGCCACATCGCCGATCTCAGCCGCTCGGCCCTGCTGCCCGAATCCCTCGAGCAGTTGAAGGACCTCGACCTCGAGAGCCTGCCGGCGGTGGAAGGATCCCCGCGTCTGGGCGCCTGCGTCGGCGCCGTCGGAAAGTTCATCGCCATCGGCCTCAACTACGCCGACCACGCAGCCGAATCGGGTGTCGAGGTGCCGAAGGAGCCGGTCATCTTCATGAAGGCGACGAGCTCCATCTGCGGGCCCAACGACAATGTGGCGATCCCGCGCGCCTCCCAGAAGTGCGACTGGGAGGTCGAGCTGGCCTGCGTCATCGGCAAGCCCGGCAAGTACATCGAGGAGGCCGATGCCCTGGAGCACGTCGCCGGCTACTGCATCGTGAACGACGTCTCCGAGCGCGGCTTCCAATTAGAGGGCACAGGCCAGTGGGTGAAGGGCAAGAGCGCCGACACCTTCGGCCCTGTCGGTCCCTGGCTGGTCACCCCCGATGAGGTGCCCGACCCGCAGGACCTGCATCTCTGGCTGGAAGTCAACGGCCACCGCTATCAGGACGGCAGCACCAGGACCATGGTCTTCGTCACGGCCCACCTGGTCAGCTATGTCAGCCGCTTCATGAGCCTGCAGACCGGCGACATCATCACCACGGGCACGCCGCCGGGCGTCGGCATGGGGCAGAAGCCGCCGGTCTATCTAAAGCCTGGTGACACGATCACGCTTGGCATCGACGGCCTCGGGGAGCAGCGCCAGCACGTCGTCGCCGCCGACTGACGCTACCCCTACAATCCGAGGAGAAGGAGGCTTCATCGTGAACGCCAGCAAGCACCGCGTCGGTTTCATCGGCGTCGGCCTGATGGGCCATGGCATGGCCAAGAACATCGTCGAGAAGGGCTATCCCCTGTCGATCATGGGGCACCGCAATCGCAGGCCGGTCGCGGATCTGGTCAAGCGCGGCGCCAAGGAGGCGAAGAGCCCTGCCGAGATGGCCCGGAACAGCGATGTCATCTTCCTTTGCGTCACCTCCTCGGTGCAGGTGGAGGATCTGATCCACCGCAAGGACGGCATCAAGGCCGGCGCCCACAAGGGACTCATCGTGGTGGACTGCTCGACGGCAGATCCCAACTCGACCCTGGCCCTGGCGGAGGAACTGGCGCCGCTCGGCGTGCGCCTCATCGACGCACCGCTCGGCCGTTCGCCCAAGGAAGCCGAACAGGGCCTGCTCAACACCTTCGTGGGCGCCGATCCCAAGACCCTGAAGGAAGTTCACCCGCTGATCGCGACCTGGGCCGAGAACATCATCCACGTCGGACCGGTCGGTGCCGGGCACAAGATGAAGCTGATCAACAACTTCGTCGCCATGAGCTACGTCGCGGTCTATGCCGAGGCCTTCACCGCGGCCAGGAAGACCGGTGTGCCGCTGGAGAAGTTCCACCAGGTGATTTCCGCCGGCGGTCTCAACAGCGGCATGTTCCAGAACGTCTGCAAATGGGTCATCGACGGCGATCCGAAGGCGCATGAGTTCACCATCGCCAACTGCGACAAGGACGTGCGCTACTTCAACCAGCTCGCCGACTCCGAGAAGCTGACGACGGTGGTGGCGAGTGCCGTGAAGCAGACCTACACCATGGCTCTGGCGATGGGCCGCGGCGAGCGCAACATGCCGATGCTCTGCGATGCCGTGGCGAACTTCAACGGCGTGACGCTGCAGCCGGAGCCGAAGGCGGCAAAGAAGAATAAGAAGAAGAAAGAGAAAAAAGAGAAGTAGCGGTCCGCGTCCACGAAAAAATTGTCACCCTCGTGCTTGACACGAGGGTCCATAGTCCAGCAGCAAGGAAGTGGACCAATGGATGCGCAGGTCACGCCCGCGCATGACAGTTGGAGTGGTCGCGAGGGGAGAGGGAAAAAATCTTACCCGCCGAACTGCCCCGCCGGGAAGCCCTTCACGCCGGGAGCGATCCCGAAAAGCCCGCCGGCCAGCGGCTGCTTCTCCAGCGCCGCCTCGTCGAGATTGATCGCCGCCGACGTGATGTAGAGGCAGTCGAGATCCGGTCCGCCGAAGGTGCAGCTGGTGACTTGCGCTACCGGCATCTCGATGACGCGGTCGACGGCGCCCCCGGGCGTGAAGCGGGTGAGGCGCCAGCCGTTCCAGTGGGCGACCCAGAGGCCGCCCTCGGCATCGCAGGTCATGCCGTCGGGATAGCCGTCGCCCTCCGGGATCGTCGCGAAGACGCGCTTGTTGGCGAGCTTGCCGTCGCGCGACAGGTCGAAGGCGTAGATCGTCCCTTCGGCGGTGTCAGTGTGATAGAGCGTGCGGTAGTCCGGACTGAAGGCCGGGCCGTTGGTCACCACGTAGCCCTTGTCCATACGCTGCCAGTCGAGGTCGGGATCCAGGCGATAGAGCGCGCCGCTGGCCTCGCGCTCGGCGTCGTCCATGGTGCCGGCCCAGATGCGTCCGGCGGAATCGGCTTTGGCGTCGTTGAAGCGATTGTCCGGATAGTCGGGCTCCGGCTGGCCGATGGTCTCCGGCGTCAAAGTACCCGGCGTCAGGAAGGCGAAGCCGCGGTCCTTGAAGCCGGCGACCAGGCCTTCGCCGTTGGCGCGCTCGATGACCCAGCCGATCGGTTCCGGCATCACCCAGGAAGTTCTGTCGCCATCCGACGGGCGGTAGCGGTGCAGCGCCGGCGCCTTGATGTCGACCCAGTAGAGCGCGGCCTCGCGCGGCGACCACAGTGGCCCCTCGCCCAAGATTGCCGCAGCCTCCCAGAGGCACCGCACATCCGACATTCGCCCTCCCGTACCGCTGTTCCCGGTTTCGCGCAGGGTAAGGCTTTTGCCCTGTTATCGAAACCATCAAATGTTCAGGTCGGCTGGTGTGCTTGCGGCAAGGCAGCCATGCATCGGAAGCCCTGGTGCAAGGCCTTGGAAAGCCCATAGAATAATCCGCATAGGGTGCGACGACCGCACCACCTCCCGGTTCCTCAGGAAGCCCTCCACCGCCATGGCCCCACGCCGAGATGATTCCCGACTGCGCCTGAGCGACGCCCTGGCCGAGGCGGAAGTAGCGCCGGCGCAGGGCGGCTGCCTGACCGCGTTCCGCTGGCGCCGCGACGACGGCGTCATCGACTGGCTGCGGCCGGCACCGGCAGCGGGCGCGTTCTCCCCGAACGCCAGTGCCTGCTTTCCGCTGCTGCCCTATTCCAACCGCATCCGCGAGGGACGCTTCCGCTTCGGCGGGCGGGAGCATCGCCTGGCGGCGAACTTCGCCCCCTCGCGCCACAGCATCCACGGCCATGGCTGGAAGCTGCCCTGGCGCGTCGCCGATCGCAGTGAGAGCAGCCTCACCCTGAGCTACGATCACGACAGCAGCGACTGGCCGGCGCCCTACCGGGCCGAACAGCGATTCCGCCTCGATCACGGCGCGCTGAGCATCGACGTCGCCGTGACCAATCTGGGCGATGCGGCGATGCCTGCCGGGCTCGGTCTGCACCCCTATTTTCCGCGCACGCCAGATTGCCGCCTGACCGCCGAAATCGCGCGCATGTGGGCGACCGACGCCGAGGTCATGCCGACCGAGCTGGTTGCGCCGCCGCCGAATGCCGATCCATCGCTGGGTCTGCTGCCGGCGCAAGCCGCCCTCGACAACTGCTTCACCGGATTTTCCGGGCGCGCCGTCATCGACTGGCCCGGGCGCGGCGCTTCCCTCACCCTGGAAGCCGAACCGGTGCTGGCCTTCCTGGTCGTCTACACGCCGCCGGAGGCCGATTTCTTCTGCGTCGAGCCGGTCAGCCACTGCACCGATGCGGTGAACCTGGCGGCGGCCGGTAGCAGCGATACCGGCCTGCGGACGCTGGATCCGGGCGAACGCTTCGCCGCTAGCGTCTGCTTTCTGCCCCACCTGGAAGGCCTGTCGTGAAGCCTGCCGCCGGCAGCGCGGGCCTCAGCCGCCCGACCGGCGAGTTCAACCTGCTGCTCGGCCCCTGGCTGCTCGTGCTCATGGGCTGCGAGCTGCTGGCGCTCTTCACCGGCAACGTCGTCGCAGAGTTGGCCAGCCATGTGATGGTCCTGGGCGTGCCGGTCATCGGCTGGAGGCGCCTGCGCCTGCGTGAGGGATACCTGCTGGCCCTCTGCGGCGCCCTGCTGGCGCTCGCCCTGTCCTACCAGCCACAGCCCTGGGAGCTGGTGCTGCGCGGCCTCGATCGC
This sequence comes from Kiloniellaceae bacterium, assembly GCA_009377535.1. Classification (GTDB taxonomy): domain Bacteria; phylum Pseudomonadota; class Alphaproteobacteria; order Kiloniellales; family Kiloniellaceae; genus Pelagibius. The sequence continues at coordinate 3,817 of WHTV01000055.1, read as the reverse complement.
GCGGCCTTCCTCGCCGCCTTCATCCTGCTCATGGGCCTGTTGCGCGAAGGCGGCATCACCTCGCCGGCGGTCCTGCGCTGTGGCATCTACGTGACCCAACAGCCGCCACAATGGCGCTTCCTCGCGGTCTTCCTGGGCGGTCATTTCTTTTCGGTGCTGATCAACCTCGGCTCGCTCAGCCTGCTGGCACCGATCATCCAGCGCGGCGTTCGCGGCGACAAGCTGCAGCGCGAAGACCTCGACGAGATCGCCCTGGTGCGCGAGCGCCGCCAGTTGACCGCCCTGCTGCGCGGCTTCGCCTGGTTCCTGGTCTGGGCACCGACGGCGGTCACCCAGGCCATCCTGCCGACGCTCATCCCCGGCGTCGATCCCGCGCGCCTGCTGGTCACCGGCCTCATCCTCGCCGTGCTCATGCTGGCGGTGAGCTGGGCCGAGGACGCCCTGCGCTGGTGGCCGCTGCGCCGTCGCCTGCGCTCCAGCGGGCGGCTGCCGCAGCGCCAGAAGCTGCCCTTCCCGCGCGCCGCGCTGCTACGCCTCGGGACTGTCAGCGCGCTGCTGTTCGGCCTGACCCTGTTGTTCACCCTCTGGGGCCAAGTGCTGCTGGTGGCCGGCGTCATGCTGGCCGCGCCGATGGTGCTGCTCGCCTGGGTCTTTTCGCAGCAGGAAAGCGGGCCGCTGAAGGGGCGGCTGTCTGGCACGCTGCAGCGCCTCGGCGAGGTGTCGGCGACGGGCCTGCCGTCGTTTCAGCGCGAGGCCGTTTCGCTCGCTGCCGCCGGCTTCATCGGCACCGTGGCGGCGGCCCTGGTGCCGGCCGAGCAGGTCGCCGCCGCGCTTACCGTCGATGAGATGCCCGGCTGGGTCTTCCTCTCCCTGCTGTCCCTGGCGGTCTGGGCCGGCGGCCTGGTCGCCCTCAGCCCGATCACCACCGCCGTCTTCCTCGGCAGCCTGATCACCGAGCTCGGCGAGCTGCCCGTCGATCCGACCTCGGCGGTGCTGGCCATCGCCGCCGGCACGGCGCTCTGCACCGTCGGTGCGCCCTTCGCCTCCGGCACCTTGATGCTGGCGCGGGCTTCCGGCTATAGCGGCGTGGAGTTGACCTGGAAATGGAATCTGCCCTACACGCTGGTGACGATGGCGGTGCTTGCCGCGGTCTATGCCGTACTGACTTCGAACCTTTTCATGTAGACTGCCGTCTCGGATTCCCTGGGGCCGCAAAAATGGCCCTCTAAACTTGACAGCTAAACGGGCAATCTTCCGTGCACTCTGGCGTTATGGCAGGCACCGAGTTTTCCTCCCGCATCTTCGCGCCAAACGCGCCTGTGTCCAGGAGCGGCTACGCGCGGCCTCTCCCTGCAACCGGCCTTCCGGCTAGCCGCTGAGCATGATCGCGCCCGAATTTCTCGCGCCCTTTCAAATGGGCGTTCTCTTCCTGCTGATCGTTGTAGCACTGACGGTGTTTGCGACCGAGGCGCTGTCGATCGAGCTGACCGCGCTGTCGGTCATCGCCGTGTTGATCGTGGTTTTCTATTTCTTTCCGGTGATCGGGCCCGATGGCGAGGACAAGCTCGATCTGCGTCGTCTGTTTTCCGGCTTCTCCAATCCGGCCTTGATCGCCGTGCTGGCCCTGCTGGTGTTGGGCGAAGGCCTGACGCGGACCGGCGTGCTCGACGACGCCGCGAACTCCGTCATCCAGTTCACCAGGCAGAACCGCGCCTTCGCCATTGCCCTCATGCTGGTGGTGGTGGTCGCCTTCAGCGCCGTGCTGAACAACATTCCCGTGGTGGTCCTGTTCGTTCCCATCATGCAGACGCTGACCCGCCGCTTCAGGCAGTCGCCCAGCCGCTACTTGATGCTGCTCAGCTTCGCTTCGGTACTCGGCGGCATGACCACGCTCATCGGGTCTTCCACGAACCTGCTGGTGTCGCTGGAGCTGGCCGACCTCGGCGAAAGGCCCTTCGGCTTCTTCGACTTTACCATTCCGGGTCTGGTGCTTGCCGGGAGCGGCCTGCTTTACCTGTTCTTCGTCGCGCCGCGCCTGCTGCCCGACCGGGCACCGCTGGGCAGCATGGCCGAGGAGCACAGCCGTCACTTCATCGCGCAGATCTCCGTCACGCAAGGGTCCCGCCTGGTCGGCCTGACGCCGGTCGGCGGCATCTTTCCGGACCTCAAGGACATCACAGTGCAGATGATCCAGCGCGGTGAACGCGCCCTGGTGCCGCCTTTCGAGGACGGGGTGCTCAGGGTCGGCGACCTGCTGGTCGTCGTCGCCACCCGCCAAGCCCTCGCCGAGCTTGCCAAGGGCGAGCCCGAACTACTGCACCCCGAGTTCATGGCCGACGCCTTTCGCGGCACGGCCGACAACGGTGACAATGAGAACGACGAACAGGGCACCCGCTGGACGGTCGGCGGCCAGATCCAGGCCGAGGTCATGGTGCGTCCGGAATCCGAGTTCGCCGGGCGCACGCTGGAAGAGATCGGCTTTCACTACAGGCACCACTGCATCGTGCTGGGCATCGAGCGGCGCAGCCGGATGCTGCGCGAACGCATCACCCGCATCCCGCTGAAGGACGGCGATGTGCTGTTGATCCAGGGCCAGCCGGAAGACGTCGACCGCCTGCGGGGCGAACGCAACGTCGTCCTCATGGAGTGGTCGCGCCAGCCCCTGGTGACGCCGCAGCACCGGCGCAATGCCGCGCTCATCTTCCTGGCGGTCATCGCCGCCTCGGCAACCGGCGCGCTACCCATTGCGCTGGCCGCCTTCTGCGGTGCCACCGTGATGATCGCCATCAACATCCTGCCCCTCGGCGACGCGCTCAAGGTGCTCGACCGCAAGATCGTCCTGACCATTGCCATGGCGCTGGCGCTGGGCGCGGCCATGCAGGAGACCGGTGGCGCAGCCCTGCTCGCCAGGCTGCTCATAGAGGCCCTGGCGGGCGCCTCGCCGGGCCAGATCCTCTCCGCCTTCTTCCTGCTGCTGGCCCTGCTGTCCAACGTGCTGAGCACCAAGGCAACGGCCGTGCTCTTCACGCCCATCGCTGTCGACCTCGCCCATGTCCTGGAAGTGCCCGTGGAGCCCTTCGCGGTGGCGGTGATCTTCGCCTCCAACTGCTCCTTCGCTTCGCCCATCGGCTACCAGACCAACCTGGTGGTGATGACGCCGGGCAACTACCGCTTCATGGACTTCGTGCGGGTCGGCACGCCGCTGATCCTGCTGGTGTGGATCGTCTTCACTCTGTTTGCCCCGTGGTACTACGGCCTGCCGCTGTAGGCGCCGGGGCGGGCGGTGCGAAGAAGTCCTGACGGGTGACGGCGCTCGAGCCGCATTTCAGCGGCCTGTTGGAGCACTATCCGAGCGGCGGCGGCGCGACGCAATTGGTGGCGCCACGGTAGCTGCAGAGGCGATAGCGGACGAGCATCGCATAGGCCTCCAGGTAGCGGTTCACGTCGGCCCAACTCTTGGAGCCCGAGCCGTTGAAGCTGGCCTGGCCGAAGTGGCGGTCGACGGTCGCTCCCAGCACCTCGCCGGTGACGGCGTCGGTCCAGAGGGATTCGACCAGCAGGTCGGCGCCCTGGACCAGCGGGCTGGCGAGGGCATCGATCACCATCTGCTTTTCCGGATCCTCGCGCGCCACCATGGCAACGGTGTCCATGGCGACCGGCTCGCGGGTTTCCGGCAGCAGGGCGAACTGCACCCGCACGGTGCCGCGCTGTGGCTCGATGGACAGCAGGAAGTCCTTGCCCAGCTCCCGGCCCATGAGGACGTGGAAATTGTTCAGCAGCGTCTGCCGGTCGTCGGGAGAAATCGTCCGCTTCGCTG
>WHTV01000054.1 GCA_009377535.1 Kiloniellaceae bacterium | reverse complement strand
CTTGTGCTGGATATAGTCGGTGGTGGAGAGGTACATGAGGTCGGGCCGCATGGTCTCCATCAGCGTCACGCCCACCGCGAAGACGAACTCCGAGAGATCGGCGGAGTAGACGCTGGGAACCGGCTTGCCGACCATCTCCAGCAATCCCTCGATGCCATTCTCGGCGAAGGAGACCTCGTCGGCCTTCTCGGCGGAAAAGCAGACCGCCGCGCCCGCCGTCATCTGCAGGCCGTGCCCGAGCAGGCGGCGCAGCTTGTCCTTGGCGGTGACGATGGCGATCCTGGCGCCGGCCTGCTGGAAGGCGGCAAAGAGGGTCGGCGCGCGCAGGTAGGCCGGGTCGTTCATCATGACCTCCGCATCCTTGGCGGGGTCGTAGAAGAAGTTGCCGCAGATGCCGTGCACCTTCGGCGGCTGGCCGGTGACGATCGAGAGATTGTTGGGGTTGGTGAAGCTCGGCACCACGCAGTCGGCGCGCAGGTCGGCCCCGCCCGGCAGCATGGCCTGCAGCCAGGGCAGGCGCCCGGCGGCCATCGCCTCTTCCATGTAGGCCGGCTCGGAGCCGTCGATGCAGACCACGACGACAGGTGCCTTGGGGAAAGCATAGCGGCGGCCGTTCACGATGACGGAGGAGGGCTGGCTCATAGGGCTGTCCTTTGTTGCTTAGGCGACCAGCTTGGCGCGCTCGTTCATGGCGGCGGCCGGCGGCGTCGCGTCCTCGACGCCCATGGCCTTCAACGCTTCGGTCACCGCGGCGACCAGGCGGTGCATCACCGCCGCATCCATGCGGCCGATGCAGCCGATGCGGAAGGAATCGACCACCGTCAGCTTGCCGGGATAGATGATGAATCCGCGCGCCTTCAGCAGGTCGTAGAAGGTCTGGAAGTCGAACTTCGGGTGCGCCGGATTGAAGAAGGTGACGATGATGGGCGACAGCCAGCCGTCCTGCAGCAGCGTCTCGAAGCCCAGCGCCCGCATGCCGGCCACCAGGACATCGCGGTTGTCCGCATAACGGGCGCCGCGCCCGGTGACGCCGCCCTCGGCGGTGTGCTCTTGGAGGGCCTGCAGGAAGGCGGCGACCACGTGGGTCGGCGGCGTGTAGCGCCACTGCCCGGTCTTCTCCAGATAGGCCCACTGCGCATGGAGGTCGAGGCTGAGGGAATGGCAGCGGCCCTGCGCGCCCTGCAATTCCTCCTTGCGTGCAACGACGAAGCCGAAGCCCGGCACGCCCTCGATGCACTTGTTGGCCGAGGAGACCATGGCGGCATAGGGAATCTCGCCCACATCGAGCGGCAGCGCGCCGAAGGCGCTCATGGAATCGATCAGCAGCTTGCGGCCCTTGGAAGCCACCACCTGGGCGATTTCCGCCACCGGATTGAGGATGCCGGAGGAGGTCTCGCAATGCACCAGCACGACATGGCTGAGCGCCGGATCGGCCGCGAGAGCGGCGGCGACCTCGGGCCCGCGCGGCGGCAGGTAGTCGCCCTTGTCGATGACGCTGTAGGCGCGCCCGAGAACGTCGAGGGTCTGGGCGATGCGCTGGCCGTAGGCGCCGTTCACCAGCACCAGGGCTTTGCCCTCGCGCGGCAGGAAGCTGCCGAGCATGGCTTCCACCGAGAAGCTGCCGCTGCCCTGCATCGGCACGCAGTCGTAGGTGCCGTCGCGGTCGCCTGCGATGGCCAGCAGGCGGCGGCGCAACTCTGCGGTCATGGCCCGGAAATCGCCGTCCCAGGAGCCCCAGTCGCGCAGCATGGCGCGCTTCACGCTGGCCGAGGTGGTCAGCGGCCCGGGAGTCAGCAGGTAGGGCTCGCCCTCCAGGGGCGGCTCGAAGGTCACGGCTGCACCGCTGTCACGGCTCATCTGCGACGTTCTCCTGATGGGAGTGGGAAAGGGGCCGGCAGTTCCGGCGGAGGCAGCGCCATCCTGGGGTCGCTCGAACTATCTGTAAAATCGTTATTTTGTATAGGTTCGATAGGTTATGCTAATGGGAGCCGTGAGGCTTTCTTGACGGCTGCACCGGAGGGACGATCTTGCGCTACGTCCAACTGAGGGCGTTCCACTACGTGGCGATCAGCGGCGGCTTCTCGCGCGCCGCCGAGGCACTCTGCCTGACCCAGCCGGCGATTTCCGACCAGGTGCGCAAGCTGGAGGAGCAGTATGACGTCATCCTCTTCAACAGGCACAAGAAACAGGTGAGCCTCACGCGGGCCGGCCAGCAGTTGTTGGAGATCTCCCGGCGCCTCTTCGAGGTCGAGAAACAGGCTCTGGAACTGCTCTCCGAATCGCGGGCGCTGCGGTCGGAGTCGCTGCGCGTGGTCGCCGATTCGGCTCACCACATGCTGCACATCCTCGGCCGCTTCCGCGAGCGCTACCCCGGCATCGCCATGGTGGTGAGCTCCGGCAACTCCGAAGAGGTCATCGCCCAGCTCTACGACTATGAAGCCGAGGTCGGCATCCTCGGCGAGGTGCCGGTGAGCCGCGACTTCGAGGTCATCAAGTTGAGTTCGACGCCGCTCATCGCCTTCACCAACAAGGAACACCCCTTGAGCCGGCGCAAGGCCATCACCCTGGCCGAGCTGTCCGAGCAGATGCTGGTACTACGCGAACGCGGCTCCAAGACGCGCCAGAGCATCGAGGCGGCGGCCCGCGCCCGCGGGCTCGCCCTAAACCCCGCCATCGAGGCCGAGGGCCGCGAGGCGGTGCGCGAGATCGTCGCCACCGGCGGCGGGGTCGGCGTCGTCTCGGCCGCCGAGTTCGGCCAGGACCCGCGCCTGGTGCCGATCCGGCTTTCCGACAGCGAGGTACTGATGGACGAGGCGCTGGTCTGCCTGCGCGAGCGCAGTGCCGGCAAGGTCATTCGCGCCTTCTTCGAGACCGCGCGCGAAGTTGCTGCCGCCGAGTAGGGGCCGCCGCCGCACAATTCGTTTGCCACGGCCCGGAGAGGAACTGTAAGTTTTCTTACACATAACTGTAACAAACCGTCCGTAAGAAGATGACCGGCCGCCCCGCAGATCCTCGGGCGGATTCGGGGGAACAATCGCCATGGGAGGCTCCGCAATGCTCAAGACCCGTACCCTTTCAGTTTCTTTCTGGCCGCCGGCCTGCTCGCCCTTGCCGGCGCCTGGGCATCGCCCGCGGCGGCCGAGGACTGCCCGCGCAGCTTCCTGGACGCGCAGTACTGCGACCGTGACGGCGACCTGACCGCCGACCTGCCGACCGACCCGGCCGACTGGATCGACCCCGATACCTTGATCTTCGCTTATACGCCGGTCGAGGATCCGGCGGTCTATCAGACAGTGTGGGACGGCTTCCTTGTTCATCTCGCCGAGATGACGGGCAAGAAGGTGGTGTTCTTCCCGGTGCAGTCCAATGCCGCTCAGCTCGAGGCCATGCGCTCCGGGCGCCTGCACATCGCCGGCGTAAACACCGGCGGCAACCCCGTGGCCGTGGCCTGCACCGGTTTCGTGCCCTTTGCCATGATGGCGGCCGACGACGGCTCTTACGGCTACAACATGGAGATCATCGTACCGGCCGACAGCTCCATCCAGTCGCCGGCCGACATCAAGGGCAAGACCCTGGCCTTCACCTCGCCCACCTCCAATTCCGGCTCCAAGGCGCCGCAGGCACTGCTGAAGGCGGAATTCGGCCTGATCGTCGACAAGGACTATCAGACCGCCTACTCCGGCAAGCATGACAACTCGGTGATCGGCGTCGCCAACAAGGACTACGAGGCGGCGGCGGTGGCCAACTCGGTGATGCACCGCATGTTCGACCGCGGGGTCGTGCAACGCGACCAGATCCGCACGATCTACACCTCCGATCGCTTCCCGACCACCGGCTATGGCCATGCCCATAATCTGAACCCGATGCTGGTCGCCAAGATCAAGCAGGCCTTCTTCACCTTCCCCTGGGAAGGCTCCGCCCTGAAGAAGGAATTCGCCAAGGAAGACCGCTTCGTTTCCATCCATCACAAGTCCGACTGGGCCGTGATCCGCAAGATCGACGCTGCCAACGGCGTGAACTACGCCTGCAAGTAAAGCGGGAACGTCGAGCGGGGCCGGTCCTTGGGGCCGGCCCCGCTTCGCATGTGCGGACCGACGGCTGACTGGGAAATCCATGCTACGTCTTGAGAAACTCGAAAAGCGCTACCGCACCGGCGACCTTGCCCTGAAGAGCGTCGACCTCGAAGTGCCGGACGGCCAGATCATGGCGCTCATCGGACCTTCGGGGGCCGGCAAGTCGACCCTGATCCGCTGCATCAACAGGCTGGTCGAGCCGACCGGCGGCAAGGTCTCCCTGAGCGGCCTGGAACTGACCGGCCTCGGCGCGGGCCAACTGCGCCGGGCACGCCGGCGCATGGGTATGATCTTCCAGGAGTACGCCCTGGTCGAGCGCCTGACGGTGATGGAGAACGTGCTCTCAGGCCGCCTCGGCTATGTCGGCTTCTGGCGCAGCTACTTCCGCAAGTTCCCTCAGTCCGACGTCGATGAAGCCTTCCGTCTGCTCGGCCGCGTCGGCCTCGATCACATGGTGGACAAGCGCGCCGACGAGCTGTCCGGCGGCCAGCGCCAGCGCGTCGGCATCTGCCGTGCCCTGGCGCAGGATCCGGAGCTCCTGCTGGTCGACGAGCCGACGGCCTCCCTCGATCCCAAGACCTCTCGGCAGATCATGCGGCTGGTCTGCGAGCTCTGTAAGGAACGCGGCCTTTCCGCGATCATCAATATCCACGACGTCATGCTGGCGCAGATGTTCGCCGAACGCATCGTCGGCCTGAAACTCGGCGAGATCGTCTACGACGGGCCGCCCGACGGCCTCACCGCCGACGTCCTCACCGAGATCTACGGCGAAGAGGACTGGGAGGCTACCATCCGCAAGGTCGAGGACGAGGGCGAAGAAGACGGCGAAGCGCTCGATGCGGCCCTGAAGCACGACCATCAGGCGGCGATTCTCGACCGCGACCGCATGGCCGGCAATACATGACCGCCCCCGAGAGGGATCGAGTCGATGGCTGATCTGGCATCTGCCGCAGGGCGGCGCTGGCACAAGCCGCCGTTGATCAAGAGTCCGCTGCTGCGCTGGGGGCTGGGGCTCGGTGTTGCTCTCTACCTGGCATTTGCTTTCGGCACCACAGAGGTCAACTGGGAGCGCGTCGCCGACGGCATACCGCGTGGCGTCCGCTTCATTTCCGCCTTCTTCCCGCCCGATTTCGTGTCGCGCTGGGACGAGATCGTGGATGGTATCGCCGAGAGCCTGTGGATGACGGTGATTTCAACGGTGGTGGGGATCGCGCTCTCGGTGCCCATCGGCCTCGGCGCCGCACGCAACCTGGCGCCGCGGCCGGTCTACTATTTCTGCCGCGGTGTCCTTGCGGTGTCGCGCAGCTTCCAGGAAATCATCATCGCCATCTTCTGCGTGAAGCTCTTCGGCTTCGGCCCCTTCGCCGGATTCGTCACCTTGAGCTTCGCCACCATCGGCTTCTACGGCAAGTTGCTCGCCGAGGACATCGAGGACATGGATCCGGCGCAGGCCGAGGCCGTGCGCGCCACCGGCGCTGGCTGGTTCCAGTGGCTGAACTACGCCGTACAGCCGCAGGTTTTGCCGCGCATGATCGGCCTCGGCCTCTACCGACTCGACATCAACTTCCGCGAATCCGCAGTGGTCGGCATCGTCGGCGCCGGCGGCATTGGCGCGACGCTGACCACCGCCTTCGACCGCTACGAATTCGGTTCGGCCGCGGCCATCCTGCTCATCATCATCGCCATCGTCATGGCCGTGGAGTACACCTCCGGCTACGTCAGGAAGTGGGTGCAATAGATGCCTGTGCGCGACGCCGGGACGGCTAGGGTCTGGCAGCGCCGCGAGCGGGCGCAGCAGCTCGCCATTTGGGCTTGCTATCTCTTGGCCGGCATGACCTTCGTGCTTTGCTGGAACCTGGTTTCGGAGAAGACCATCTGGGCCTTCGTCTGGGATGCGCACAACCAGGCCGGAGACCTTGCCGCCCGCATGGTGCCACCGCGGTGGGACTACATGGAGCAGCTCTGGTGGCCGATCTGGGATACCCTCAACATTGCCACCCTCGGTACCTTTATGGCGTTGGTCTTCGCGGTGCCCGTCGCGTTCTTTGCCGCCCGCAACACCACACCCAGCCGCTTCCTGCTCAGGCCGATCGCGCTGTTCTTCATCGTTTCCTCGCGCTCGATCAACTCGCTGATTTGGGCGCTGATGCTGGTGGCCAACCTGGGTCCCGGCGTCCTCGCCGGCATCATCGCCATCGGCCTGCGCTCCATCGGCTTCTGCGCCAAGCTGCTCTACGAAGCGATCGAGGAGATCGATGAGGGCCAGGTCGAAGCGATCCGGGCGACCGGCGCCTCCGGTCCGCAGGTGCTGGCTTATGGCGTGTTGCCGCAGATCATGCCCGCCTTTGCCGGCATTACGGTGTTCCGCTGGGACATCAACATCCGCGAATCGACCGTGCTCGGCCTGGTCGGTGCCGGCGGCATCGGTCTGCAGCTCAACGCCTCCATCACCAACCTGGCGTGGACCCAGGTATCACTGATCCTGCTGGTGATCATCGCCACCGTCGTCGTCAGCGAATGGATCTCGGCAAAGATTCGCCACGCCATCATTTGAGCAAGTCGCGCGGTCGTTCTGGATGCTTGCGTCAGCCCCGAGCATGAGCATTGAGAAGGGGAGGGGTCAGTGCCGCAGGGCGGTGATGTCGGGCACTTCGGCGTCGGTTGCGACGAACACCTGCGTAGCGTTGTCGCGCATCAGGCGTGCGAGGCGTGGCGGCGGTGCCACGTCGGTGAAGACCATGTCGACATCGCGCAGGTGGGCGACGCGCACCATGGCCTCGGCGCCGAATTTGGAGTGATCGAGGGCGATCAGGCGCTTGCGCGAGATCTTCATCGCGGTGGCTGAGACTCCGATGTCGCGGAAGTCGAAGTCCATCAGGTCGCCGTCCTCGGTCATGCCGCCGATGCCGAAGACGCCGTAGCCGACCCGGAACTTCTCGAGGAACTCGCGCGTCGCCTCGCCGGTGGTCGCCTGATCGTTGTGCTTCAGCACGCCGCCGGCAAGGATCACCTGGAACTCGCGTTTGCGGTTGAGGATGGTGGCGACCGTCAGGTGATTGGTCACCACGGTGAGGCGGCGGTGATTCAGCAGCGCCTCCGCGACAGCCTCCATGGTGGTGCCGATGTCGATGAAGATGGTGGCGCCTTCAGGAATCTGCCCGGCCACCAGGGCGGCAATATGCTGCTTCTCCTTGGCGTGGTGGCGCTTGCGCTTGTTGTAGTCGACGTCGCCGGCGACCGGCGGCAGGCCGGCGCCGCCGTGGTAGCGCGTCACCAGGCCACGCTTCTCGAGGTCGTTGAGGTCGCGGCGCACGGTCTGCTCGGAGACGGCGAAGGACTTGGCGAGACTGCCGATGGAAACGAAGCCGCGGCTTTCCAGCAGGCTCAGAATGCGCTCATGGCGCGAGGATATGCCGTCCCTGGTGTTGCCGATCAGGGTCATGGCCGCCCGACAGCCTTCTTCTTGCCGGTACAGGGGCTGTCGTTGCCATTGCCGTTGCCGTTGTCCGATTTCGGCAGCTTTCCAGCGATACCGTACTCGGCCTCGCGGCGTTCCATCTCATGCCAGATCTCGGCCGGGCGGATGCCCATTTCCGATAGCAGGACGATCCAGTTGTAGAGCAGGTCGACCGACTCGTGGATCACTTCGTCGCGGTTGCTGGCGACGCACTCCAGCGATACCTCGGAGGCTTCCTCTATCAGTTTCTTGGCAATCTTGGTGCGCCCGTCAGCGAAGAGCTTTGCGGTGCGCGAGGTCTTGGGATTGCCGCCCCGCTCGAGAGTGACTTTGGCGTAGAGCCGTTGGATCGCATCGCTCATGGGCGGTATCGTCCCGTCTTATGAAATGTCGGGGCTTGCAACGCTTCGCCCTGAACTGACCTTGACGTTTTCGCGCAGGCGGCTTTCCGACAGCTCGCCGGCCCGCTCCAGGATGGAGTAGGCGGCAGAGGTCAGATGGCTGTTGATGCGCTTAAGGTCCCGCAGCACGTCGAGGTGCAGCGAGGAGGAGATGACCGATTCCGGTCGCCGCGCGCCGATGCGCTCGTAGTGGCTCTCGATGTACTTGCGCTCCATCTCGCGCACCTGGGTCTTCTGGCGCAGCAGTTGGCGCGCCAGTTCGATGTCGCCGGAGGCGAAGACGTTCATCGCCAGGTCGAGATTGGTGACGATGCGCCTATGGAAAGCTTCCAGTTCCGCCATGCCGTCGGTGGAGAAGGCGGTGTGCTGCTTGATCTTCTTGCTGGCCAGCTCCATCAGGTTCTTGTCGATGATGTCACCGATGTGCTCGAGGTTGGTGGTGAAATTGAGGATTTCCACGCAGCGTCCACTTTCGTGGCCGTCCAGTTCCTCGCTGTTCAGCTTGGTCAGGTAGAGCTTGATGGCTTCGTGCAGGTGGTCGACGATGTCGTCCGCCGCCTCGGTTTCCTTCTTCAGGGCCTCGTCGTCACTGCGCAGCACCGTGCCGGCGGCCTGCAGCATCTTCTTTACCTCGTCGCCCATGCGCAGCGCCTCGCGCGTGGCGCAAGTCAGCGCGACGGCGGGCGTGTCGAGGCTGCCGTCATCGAGGTATTTCGGGCGGCCGGGATCGTCGGCCACCACCTTGTCGGGCAGCAGGCGGCCGACCAGCGTCATGGTCTGGCGGACGAAGGGCAGGAAGAGGGCGGCGACCGCCAGATTGAAGAGGGTGTGGAAGTTGGCGACCAGGCGTTCCGGCGCTTCGCCGAGCAGCGAGAGGTAGGGCAGCAGCCAGTGCAGCACCGGCAGCACCGCGAGCACGCCGGCGGTGCGGATCATCAGGTTGCCGATCGGCGGGCGGCGGGCGGCGGGCGGCGAGGCCCAGGTGATGCCGACCGGGGTGATGGCGGCGCCGAGGTTGGCGCCGAGCACCAGAGCCAGGGCGAGCGGCGCGGCGAAGACGCCGGAGGCGGCCAGCGACATGATCAACAGCACGATCGCGACGCTGGAATGCGCGGCCCAGGTCAGCAGGGCGCCGACCAGCACCGCCAGCAGCGGCTCGCGGCCGAGCGGCTGTACCAACACGGCGAAAACCTGCGATTCGCGCAGCGGCGACGAAGCCTCGACGATGATCTGCAGCGCCAGCAGCATGAGGCCGAGGCCGAGGGTGATGCGCGCCAGGTTCTTGTGGCGGCTGCGTTTGACGGCGAGGAAGCCGAACACGCCGGCGGCGATGAGCAGCGGCGACAGCCAATGCAGCCCGAACGACAACACCTGCGCGACCAAGGTGGTGCCGACATCGGCACCGAGAATGATGGCCAACGCCGCGGCGCCGGTGACGAGGCCCTGGGCGGCGAAGGAGGTGATGATCAACGTCGTGGCGGTACCACTCTGCAGGGCCGCGGTGACAGCCAGGCCGGAAAAGAAGGCGGAGATGCGCGACTTGGCCGAAACCGCCAGCAGGCGGCGCAGCTCGGCGCCGAAGGAGCGGGTCACCCCGGTGCGCACCATCCGCACCCCCCAGAGAAGGAGTGCCACGCCGCCAATGATGCTTACGAGGGTATCCAACGCAGAGTCCAAGTGATTCCAGAGATTTAGTAATGTAAGAAAAGTTACATTTTTTGATCAAGTCCGCAAGCGGGTAGTCGCAACGGGCGGCAGATCGCCCAGATATGCTGCGCTCAAATGATTAACCATTTGTTTTACGCAAGGTTGCTGATGCCCCGCGGCGCAGGGGGTTCCTTTGCGGCTTGCGCACAACAACGACATCCGGTATATGTGAGTGAACGTTCACTCACATTGAGTTTGCAGCATGCAGGCCCTTTCCACGCGCGGCGCGCGCACGCAGGAGAAGATCGAGCAGGCGACCCTGGCGCTGTTCGCCGAGAAGGGGGTCGACCGCACCACCATCGGCGACATCGCCCGGGCCGCTGGCATCGCCGAAGGGACGATCTATCGCCACTATCCGAGCAAGGAAGAGCTCATCTGGCAGCTCTTCTCGTGCCACTACCTGCGCCTCGCCGCGCAGCTCGATGCGCTGCAGGCGCCCCGCCAGGGCCTGCGGTCGAAGCTTGCGGCGATGGTCGGCCTGTTCTGCCGTCTCTACGAGCAGGACCCGGACATGTTCCGCTTCCTGCTGCTGGTCCAGCACGGCCAGCTCGAGCGCGTCACAGCGGAGATGCAGACCCCGGTGAAGGTTCTGAAGGGAGTGATCGAGGCGGCCATCGCGCGCGGCGAGGCGCCGCCGCAGGACACGGAGGTTGCCACCGCCATGGTGCTGGGCATGGTCCTGCAGGTGGCGGTCTTTCGGGTCTATGGTCGGATCACGCGGTCGCTCGCGGCCTTGGCCGAGCAACTCGCCGAAAGCTGCTGGCGCGCCCTCGGCGGCGCAACGGAGGTCTGAGGCCATGCGCCGCAAGCTCACCCGCCGCCGCATCGCGCTGGCGTTCGCCGTCCTCGCGGTGGCGTGCCTCGGCATCCAGCTGAACCGCACCCAGCTCTGGGAGGACCGCCAGCTCCATGGCGGCTGGCGCGTACAGCAGCACGTCGTGCTGCACAGCTGCCGCCTGCTCGACCGCGAGAACGCGACCCGCGCGCGCGGCTGGGGTGAGGACTGCGCAGCCGCCCTGGAAGAGGCAAAGCGGGTGGAGAGCCTCGTCCCCGCCAGCCGCCACCTTGTCCTGCTGCTGCACGGCATGGGGCGCTCGACCTTCCTGTTCCGCGACCTGCAGCGCGACCTGCGCGCCGCCGGCTACGAGGCGGTGGCGATCAGCTATCCCAGCCTGACCCGCGACATCGCCGGCCACGCCGACCAGATCGAAGCCCTGCTGAACGCGGCCGACGATGTCGAGCAGGTCTCCTTCGTCGCTCACAGCCTCGGCGGCCTGGTGGTGCGCGAAGCCTTGAGCCGCGAGGCGCCCTGGCGTGCTCGGCTGGCGCTCGGCCGTGTCGTCATGCTGGCACCGCCCAACCAGGGCTCCCAGCTCGCCGGTGCGCTGGAGGCGCTGCCGCCCTACCACTGGATCGGCGGGCCCTCGGCCAGCGAGATCGCCGCGGGTGGGCCCTTCGCCGCGCTGCCGGACGGCGTCGAGGTGGCGGTCATCGCCGGCGGCACCGATGACGGACGAGGCTTCAACTCACTGCTGCCGGGCGACAACGACGGCGTCGTGACAGTAGCGGAGACCCAGCTTGCCGGCGTGCGTGACAGCATGACGGTGAACGCCATCCATACCCTGATCGCCGCGGCGCCGGAAACCATCGCCGCGACGCTCAATTTTCTGGCATATGGTCGGCTGCGCTGACGCGCCGCCGCTCCCAACGAAACGTCACGGCATCTGCCGTAGAGGATCGAGAACCATGTCGGACCCTACCCTGAACATCCTGAAGAGCCGCCGCTTCCTGCCGCTCTTCGTCACGCAGTTCCTCGGCGCCTTCAACGACAATCTGTTCAAGAACGCGCTGGTGGTGCTGATTCTCTTCCGCCTGGCTGTGGACGGCGAGGGGCAAGGCGAGGTGCTGGTGGCCATCGCCGGCGGCCTCTTCATCCTGCCGTTCTTCCTGTTCTCCGCGACCGCGGGTCAGCTCGCCGACAAATACGACAAGGCGCGCATGATCCGTACGGTGAAGCTGGTAGAGATCGCCATCATGGCGCTGGCTGCCGTCGGCTTCGCCTGGGGCCGCGCAGAGTTCCTCATTGCCGTGCTCTTCCTCATGGGCACCCAGTCGACCTTCTTCGGCCCGCTGAAGTACGGCATCCTGCCCCAGCACCTGGAGGCCAAGGAACTGGTTGGCGGCAACGCCCTCATCGAGGCGGCGACCTTCCTTGCCATCCTGCTCGGCACCATCGCCGGCGGCCTGCTGATCCTTGCCGACGGCGGCGCCACGGTGATCTCGGCAGCGGTGGTCGTGGTGGCGCTCTGCGGCTGGGCGGCCAGCCTGATGATCCCCGCGGCGCCGGCCACTGCCCCGGACCTCAAGGTCAACTGGAATCTCGTCGCCGAGACGCGGGCCATCCTCGTTCACGCCGCCGGGCGCCGCGACATCTTCCTGTCGATCCTCGGTATCTCCTGGTTCTGGCTGGTCGGCGCCACCTTCATCCTGCTCTTCCCGCCCTACGCCAAGGACGTGATGGGCGGCAACGAGCAGGTGGTGACGCTGTTCCTGACGGTGTTCTCCATCGGCATCGGCATCGGCTCGATCGGCTGCGACCGCCTCCTGAAGGGCGAGGTCTCGGCGCGCACCGTCCCCTTCGGCGCGCTCGGCATGGCGCTGTTCTCCATCGACCTCTATTTCGCCAGCGTCGGCGTCGGTCCGGCGGTCGCCGCCGAGACGCCGCTGGGGGCGGCCGGTTTCCTTGCCGTGGCGGCGCATTGGCGCATCCTCGCCGACCTGCTGCTGATTTCGATCTGCGGCGGCCTCTATATCGTGCCGCTCTACGCCATCGTGCAGAAGCGCGCCGAGGTCGACCACCGCGCCCGCACCATCGCCGCCAACAACGTGATGAACGCCCTCTTCATGGTGATCGGCGCCGCCGCCGCGGCATTGCTCTTCGCGCTCGGCATGTCCGTGACGGGCATCTTCCTGGTGATCGCCGCAGCCAACGTCATCGCCGCATACTACGTCTGCAAGCTGCTGCCGCAGGAGTTGATGAAAGGCATCGCTGCCGGCCTGCTGCGTCTCTTCTACCGGGTCGAGGTGCATGGCCGGGACAACATCAAGGCCGCCGGCGACAAGGCGGTGGTGGTGGTCAACCACGTGTCGTTCCTCGACGGTGCCCTGCTCGCCGCCTTTCTGCCGGGCCGGCCGATGTTTGCCATCGATACCCACATGGCGTCGCGCTGGTGGGTGAGGCCTTTCCTGACATTAGTCGAGGCCTTCCCGCTGGATCCCACTTCGCCGCTGGCCACCCGCGCGCTCATTCGCGAGGTGGAAAAGGGCAAGCACTGCGTCATCTTCCCGGAAGGCCGCATCACCGTGACCGGCGCTCTGATGAAGGTCTACGAAGGACCGGGCATGATCGCCGACAAGTCGGGCGCGCAGATTCTGCCGGTGCGCATCGACGGCGCGCAGTTCACCCGCTTTTCGCGGCTGAAGGGCAAGTTCCGGCTGCGCTTCTTCCCGAAGATCACCATCACAGTGCTGCCGCCGCGCCGCTTCGAGGTCCCGCCTGAGGCGCGCGGCCGCCGCCGTCGCCAGCTGGCCGGCGACGCGCTCTACGAGGTCATGTCCGACATGATGTTCCGCATCCACCACCAGGAGCCGCGCACGCTGTTCCAGGCCCTGCTGGAGGCACGCGCCATCCACGGCGGCGCCAAGGCGGCGGTGGAGGACATCGAGCGCAAGCCGCTCACCTACGACCGCCTGGTGACCGGCGCCCTGGTGCTCGGTCGCAAGTTCACCAAGCAGACCCGGCGCGGCGAGATCGTCGGCCTCATGCTGCCGAGCGCCGCCGGCGCCGCGGTCTCCTTCTTCGCCCTGCAAGCCTACGGGCGGGTGCCGGCCATGCTGAACTTCACCGCCGGCAGCGCCAACCTCATCTCGGCCTGCCGGACGGCGGAGATCGCCACGGTCTATACCTCGCGCCGCTTCATCGAGCAGGCCAAGCTGGACGACGTGGCGGCCGCTCTTTCCGGCGCGGTGAAGCTCGTCTACCTGGAGGACCTGCGCCGCGAGATCGGGATGCTGTCCAAGCTCTACGGCCTGGCGATGCGGCCCTTCGCCGGGGCGATGCATGCGCGGGTCTGCCGAGGCAACGGCCTTGATCCCAACGCACCGGCCCTGGTGCTCTTCACCTCCGGCTCGGAGGGCCAGCCCAAGGGCGTGGTGCTGAGCCACGATAACCTGCTGGCCAACTGCCGCCAGCTCGCCGCGCGCATCGACTTCAACCCGACCGACAGTGTGCTGAATGCCCTGCCGGTGTTCCATTCATTCGGGCTTACGGGGGGCATGCTGCTGCCGCTGTTCTCCGGCGTGAAGACCTTCATGTATCCCTCGCCGCTGCACTACCGCATCGTGCCGGTGCTGGCCTATGATACCAACGCAACCATCATGTTCGGCACCGACACCTTCCTCAGCGGCTACGCCCGCATGGCGCATCCCTACGACTTCTACGCCATGCGCTATGTCTTCGCCGGTGCCGAACGGGTACGCGACGAGACCCGTCGCATCTGGATGGAGAAGTTCGGCCTGCGCATTCTCGAGGGCTACGGCGCCACCGAGTGCTCGCCGGTCATCGCCGTAAACTCGCCCATGCACTTCAGGGCCGGCAGCGTGGGGCGTTTGCTGCCCGGCATGGATCACCGCCTGGAACCGGTGCCCGGGGTGGAGGATGGCGGTCGCCTGCTGGTCGCCGGCCCCAACGTCATGCTGGGCTACCTGAAAGCCGACAATCCCGGCGCCTTGGAACGGCCGGAAGACGGCTGGTACGACACCGGCGACATCGTCGCGCTGGACGACGACTCCTACATGCGCATCCTCGGGCGCGCCAAGCGCTTCGCCAAGATCGCCGGCGAGATGGTCTCGCTGGGTGCCGTGGAGAACATGGTAAGCGCCCTCTGGCCGGAGGAGATGCATGCCGTGGTCGCCCTGCCGGATGCCCGCAAGGGCGAGCAGCTCGTACTGCTTACCGAGCGCGAAGAGGTCTCCCGCGAGGAGATATCAGTCCACGCGCGCGCCGAGGGTGCCAGCGAGCTGATGGTGCCGCGGCAGATCTTCAGCGTCGACAAGCTGCCTCTCCTGGGCAGCGGCAAGGCGGACCATCCCGGCGCCAGGGCTCTGGCGGAGCAACTGATGGGAACCCAGGGCTGAGGCCCTTTCTCGAAGAGGCGTGTCATGGATGACGGTTTCTGGATTCTGCTGGGCATAGCCCTCGTTCTCTACCTCTTGGTCGGTCCGGGCCTCGGCATCATCGCCTTCTCCCGCGTCAAAGGCGTCTCGACCATAGACGTCGATGCCCTGCGCAAGCGCATCGACGCGCTCGGCGCGGAGGTCGCCGCCCTGCGCGGCCTCGGCCCGCAGCCGCAGGCCGCGGCTGCCGCCCCGCCGTTGGAGTCGGCCGCGCCGCCGCCGGAGCCCGAGCCTGAACCGAAGGCCGAGCCGGTACCCACGGCAGAGGCGGCTGCCGCCGACGCGGCACCGGCTTCTACGCCCGCACCGCCTGCGTCCGCCGGCGGCGGATTGGAGCGGTGGCTGACCTCGCGCGGGCTGATCTGGCTCGGCGGCGTCATTCTCGCGCTGGCTGGCCTCTTCCTCGCCAAATACACCTACGATCACGGCTGGCTGGCGCTGGGGCCCACCGGACGGGTGGCCAGCGGCTTCGTTTTCGGCCTCGCTTTGACGCTCGCGGGCGAGTGGCTGCGCCGGCGCCCGCTGCAGCGCGCTATCGCCGCCATCGGACCCAACTACCTGCCGCCGGCTTTGACGGCCGCAGGCCTCGCCTCAGCCTTTGGCAGCCTCTATGCGGCTTACGGCCTTTATGGTCTGCTGTCGCCGCTGGTCGCCTTCGCGCTGCTGGCGCTGGTCGCTTTCGCGGCTTTCGGCCTGGCCATCCTGCAGGGGCCCTTCATCGCCGTGCTGGCCTTGCTCGGCGGCTTCGTGACGCCGCTGCTGGTGGCGAGCCCGGAGCCCTCCGCCTGGGGCCTCTTCGCCTACCTCCTGGCGCTGAGCGCCGCTGCCCTGGCGGTGACCCGCTTGATGGCCTGCTGGTGGCTCGCCTGGGGTGCGCTCGTCGGCACCGTGCTCTGGCCGTTGCTGTGGTTCGCCGCCCTCTGGTCTCCGGGCGATGCCGCCGCTCTCGGCAGCTATCTCGTACTGTTGGCCGGCCTCTTCCTCGGCGTGCGCCATCGCATCGCCGAGCCGACCGACGGGATCTTTCCGACCGCCGAGCCGGACTGCATCGGCTGGGCCGGGGCGCTAGCCACCGCCGTGCTCGCCTTCATCCTGCTGCGCATCGACGGCTACGGCGCGGTTTCCCTGGTGACGGTCTTCCTCCTCGTCACCCTCTACCTCGCCGCCGCCTGGCGGGAGGCGGTCTTCGAGGCTCTCGCCGTCATGGCCGCCGCTCTGACGGTCGCCTTCTTCGCCGCTTGGCACCTGCCGGCGATCGGAGACTGGCCGGAGTTCACCCACAGCTATCGCGGCGAAGGCTACGGCAGCGTACTGAGTCCGCTGGTGCCGCCGGCGCTCGGCACCTTCATCGTGGTCGCCGTTGCCTTCGCGGCGCTGTTCGCGGCGGCCGGCTTCCTCGCGCTGAGGCGGGCGCGCCGCCCGGCGATCTGGGCCGGCGTTTCCGCGGCCGTTCCGGTGCTGCTCCTGGCGGTCGCCTTTTGGCGCATCACCGGCCTTGGCATCGATCTCGTCTGGGCGGCGGCGGCGCTCGGCCTGGCCGCGCTCGGCCTCGCCGCCGCAGGCGCGGTGCGCCGCTATCCGCCGCGCGTCCACGAGCCGGCGGCCAACGACCTGCTGCTCGGCATCTATGCCTTGGGCAGCGTGGCTGCCATCGGCCTGGCCTTCGCCATGGCGCTGGAACAGGCCTGGCTCACCGTCGCGCTTTCGCTGCTGTTGCCGGCGACGGCCTGGATCGCGACGCGTCTTGACCTCAAGAGCCTGCGACCCGTCGCCCTGGTGATCGCCGCCGTGGTGCTGGTCCGCCTGGTGCTGAACTACAATGTGCTCGACTACCCTCTGGGCGCGCTGCCTGGTTTCAGTTGGGTTCTCTATGGCTACGGCGTGCCGGCGTTGGCCTTCTGGTGGGCCGCCGGCCGCTTCCGCCGGCAGCACGACGATCGCCTCGTCGTGGTGCTGGAGGGCGGTGCGCTGGTGCTGTTCTGGCTGCTGGTCACCTGCGAGATCCGCAGCCTCGTCGCCGGCGACCTCGCCAGCCGCTCTTACGACCTCGCCGAGCAGTCGCTGCAGACAGTCGCCTGGCTCGGCATCGCCTATGCCTGCCTGCGCCTCCATCGTCGCCGCGACCGTGCAGCCCTGCTTTGGGGCTGGCGCCTGCTCGCCGGCCTCGCGGCGGTGCATTCGCCGCTGTTCCAGCTGCTGCTGTCCAACCCGCTGTGGACCCGCGATCCGGTCGGCGACTGGCCGCTGGTGAACCTGCTGGCCCTGGCCTACCTGGCGCCGGCCGGCTTCGCGCTCGCCTTCGCCCGGGAACTGCGTGCCGACGGCTATCGCAAGACCGCCATGGCCGCCGCCGTCTACGCCCTGCTGCTGGTCTTCACCTGGCTCTCGCTGGAGGTGCGCCGCGCCTTCCACGGCCCGGTCCTCAGCTTCGGGACCGCCGGCGAGGCCGAGCTGCTGGCCTACTCG
The DNA here is from genome assembly GCA_009377535.1 of Kiloniellaceae bacterium. Classification (GTDB taxonomy): domain Bacteria; phylum Pseudomonadota; class Alphaproteobacteria; order Kiloniellales; family Kiloniellaceae; genus Pelagibius. The sequence goes on along the minus strand of WHTV01000054.1, from coordinate 9,676 downwards.
CTGGTCTGGCTTGGTTATGCCTGGCTGCTGCTCGGCCTCGGCCTTATGTCCGGCTATGCCAGCCTGCGCTATGCCTCGCTGGCCGTCCTGGCGGTGGCCGCCGGCAAGGTGCTGCTGTTCGACTGGGGCGCCCTCGACGGCCTTTACCGCTTCGCCGCCTTCGCGGTACTCGGTTTCAGCCTGCTCGGCATTCCCTTCCTCTACCAACGGCTGGTGTTTCCGCCGCGCCGCCCGGCTGTGCTGGCCGACGTCACGGCCGATCAGTCCGATTAGAGCGCTTCAAACAGGCGGCGCGCTACCGTTTCTTCATGCTATGCTTCCCGCCGAAACCGCGGGGAAGGCGCAAGGTCCCAGGGCCGAGGCGCCCATGGAAATGCGGGGAGGGGAGCAGGGTGGCACAGCGGATCCTCGTCGTTGAGGATGAGCCGAATATCGTCGAGGGCTTTGATCTGCGGGTGGCGAATTCCTTCTCGGCCCGCGAACGGGTCGAGCGGGCAGGCGCCCTGCTCGGCCTGCCGTCGGACTAGCGAGGCGGCATGAACCGTCTGCGCCGCAGCGGCGAGTGGTCGGTGGTGCTCTTCGTGGTGGCGCTGCTTGCCTTCAATCCACCGGTCCTGTCGATCTTTTCGGTGCCGGAGCTGGTTTTCGGCATTCCGATCCTTTACCTCTACATCTTCATTGCCTGGGGCGGGGCGATCGCGCTTCTGGCGATGAACGTTTCGGGTCTGATCGACGATGACGAGGCGTTATCGCCGCGCGTCCAAGGACAGCTGCCGGAGCGCCTGCCGGAAGACCTCGAAGAAGCCCCACCGGGCGGCACCGGCGCCGAACGGGAGGAGCGCTAGGCATGCTCTCCACCTGGGGAATCGTCACCGTCGCCTTCGCCTACCTCGGCCTGCTCTTCGCCATTGCATACTACGCGGACAAGCGTGCGGATGCCGGACGCAGCATTATCCGCAGCCCCTGGATCTACACCCTTTCGATTGCCGTTTTCTGCACGTCATGGACCTTCTACGGCTCCGTCGGCCGGGCCGCGTCGGGCGGCATCCACTTCCTGCCTATCTACCTGGGTCCGACGCTGGTGTTCCTGCTGTGGTGGTTCGTCATCCGCAAGATCATCCGCATCAGCAAAGCGCACCGCATCACCTCCATCGCCGACTTCATCTCCTCGCGCTACGGCAAGTCGACCAGTCTCGGTGCGCTGGTCAGCGTCATCGCGGTGGTCGGCATCATCCCCTACATCTCGCTGCAGCTGAAAGCCGTCTCAACCTCCTTCAACGTGCTGCGGCAGTATCCCGTCGTGGCCATGCCGCTGCAGGAGAACGTGCCGCTGCTGGCCGACACGGCGCTTTGGGTCGCCCTCGTCATGGCCGCCTTCGCAATCCTCTTCGGCACCCGGCATATCGACGCTTCCGAGCACCACGAAGGTATGGTCGCCGCCGTCGCCTTCGAATCCCTGGTCAAGCTGGTCGCTTTCCTGGCGGTCGGCATCTTCGTTACCTTCGGGGTCAACGACGGCTTTGCCGACCTCTTCAATCGGGCGGCGGCAGACGAGGCCATCGCGCAGCTTTTTTTCATCGACTCCGGCGGCAGCTATCTGCAGTGGATCACCCTGACGCTGCTGTCGATGGCAGCCATCGTCTGCCTGCCGCGCCAGTTCCAGGTGACAGTGGTGGAGAACGTAAACGAGAAGCACCTGGCGCGCGCCGTCTGGCTGTTTCCGCTCTACATGCTGGTGATCAACATTTTCGTGCTGCCGATCGCGGTCAGCGGCCTTCTGCACTTCCCCGCCGGGCTGGTCGATGCCGACACCTTCGTGCTCACTATCCCCATGAAGGAGCAGGCTGAAGGCCTCGCACTGCTCGCCTTCATCGGCGGCCTTTCGGCCGCCACCGGCATGGTCATCGTTGCCGCCATCGCGCTTTCAACCATGATCTGCAACGACCTGATCATGCCGGCGCTGCTGCGCATCTCCTGGCTGCGCATGGCCGAGCGCGGCGACCTCTCGGCGTTGCTGCTGCGCATCCGCCGCTTCGCCATCGTGATGATCCTGCTGCTGTCCTTCGCCTATTTCCGCTTTATCGGCCAGCCCGAGGCGCTGGTCACCATCGGTCTCGTATCCTTCGCGGCGGCGGCGCAGTTCGCCCCGGCCATCGTCGGCGGCATTTTCTGGAAGGGCGGCTCGCGCCTGGGGGCGCTGGCCGGGCTGTCGCTCGGCTTCGTCACCTGGACCTACACTCTGCTGCTGCCGTCCTTCGCGCGTCCCGGCTGGCTGCCGACGTCCTTCATCGAGGCGGGACCGCTCGGCATCGAGTTGCTGCGCCCTTATGCGCTTTTCGGCCTGCAGGGGCTCGACAGCCTGTCGCATGCCATGTTCTGGAGCATGCTCGCGAACATCGGCTGCTACGTGGTGGTATCGTTGCTCAGCCGGCAGAGCGCCATCGAGCGCATCCAGGCGGCGCTCTTCGTTGACGTATTCCGCCATTCCGGAGTTCAAAGCGGCTCCCACTTCTGGCGCGGCTCGGCCACCGTGCCGGACCTCAAGAACCTAGTGGCGCGCTTCGTCGGACCCGGCCGGGCCGAGCGCGCCTTTGCCGACTACGGTCGCATGCACGATCTCAACGTCATCAAGCTGCGCGAGGCCGATCCCGGCCTGGTCAACTTTTCCGAGCGCCTCCTGGCCGGGGCCATCGGGGCCGCCTCGGCCCGCGTCATGGTAGCCTCGGTGGCCAAGGGCGAGGTGGTCGGCATCGAGGAGGTCCTGGAGATCCTCGAGGAGACCTCGCAGGTCATCGAGTACAGCCACGGCCTGGAGCAGAAGTCGCGCGAGTTGGAGGCGCTGGCTGGCGAACTGCGCAGCGCGAACGAGCGCCTGCAGCAGCTTGATCGCATGAAGGACGAGTTCCTCTCTACCGTCAGTCACGAACTGCGCACGCCGCTCACGTCGATCCGCTCGTTCAGCGAGATCCTTTTCGACAATCCTGATCTCGGCATCGGAGACCGCCGCAAGTTCCTCTCCGTGATCGTCAAGGAGAGCGAGCGCCTGACCCGTCTGATCAACCAGATCCTCGATCTTGCCAAGATGGAGGCCGGCAGCATCGACTGGAAGATGGAGCGCCTCGACCCGCGCGCGGTGATCGAGGAGGCCATCGCCATCACCTCGGCGCTCTTCGCCGAGAAGTCGGCGCGCCTGGAGGTGCAGATCGGCCGCGACCTGCCGCGGGTCTATGCCGATCTCGACCGACTCATCCAGGTGCTGGTGAACCTGCTGTCGAACGCCGCAAAATTCTGCGACGAAAAGGCCGGCTACGTCGTGGTCACGGCGCAGGCCCGCCCCGAGGGGCTGCAGATCTCGATCGCCGACAACGGCCGCGGCGTGGCGCCGGAAAACCGTCAGCTGATCTTCGAAAAGTTCCAGCAGGCCAGCATCGACCTGACCGACAAGCCGCGCGGCACCGGCCTCGGCCTCACCATCTCGCGCCAGATCATCGACCACTTCGGCGGGCGCCTCTGGGTCGAATCGGTCGCCGGCAGCGGTGCGCGCTTCTGCATGGTCCTGCCCCGGCGCAAGCAGGCGGCTGTAGCCCCCTCCTTGGGGCAGATTGCACGGGGCCGGCCGATGGGCTAAAAACCGCGCCCAAGGCTTCCTATCTAGCTTCCTAGCTATCCGCCCACAGCGACAACCCTCCCCAGCGCCGGAGTTTTTATGGCTTCCTACCAGTACGTCTACCAGATGGACGGCGTTTCCAAGACTTACCCTGGCGGCAAGCAGGTCCTGAAGGATGTCAGGCTGTTCTTCCTGCCCGGGGCCAAGATCGGCGTGCTCGGCCTCAACGGATCCGGCAAGTCGACGCTGATGAGGGTAATGGCCGGCATCGATACCGAGATCAACGGCGAGGCGCGGCCGGCCGAAGGCATCCGCATCGGCTACCTGCCGCAGGAACCCCAGTTGAACGCCGACAAGGACGTCGCAGGCAACGTCTTCGAGGGCGTCGCCGAGACCAAGGCCCTTCTGGACCGCTTCGAGGAGGTCAACAACGCTTTCGCAGAGGTCGATCCCGACGAGATGGATGCGCTGATTGCCGAGCAGGCCGAGTTGCAGGAGAAGATCGAAGCGGCCGATGCCTGGGACCTCGACCGTAAGGTGGAGATCGCCATGGATGCCCTGCGCTGCCCGCCGGGCGACGCCGAGGTGACCAAGCTGTCCGGCGGCGAGCGCCGCCGCGTGGCGCTCTGCCAGCTGCTACTGCAGAAGCCCGACATGTTGCTGCTCGACGAGCCGACCAACCATCTGGACGCCGAGTCCGTGGCCTGGCTGGAACGCTACCTGGAGGAATACCCGGGCACGGTGGTGGCGGTGACCCATGATCGCTACTTCCTCGACAACGTGGCGGGCTGGATCCTCGAACTTGACCGCGGGCGCGGCCTGCCCTTCGAGGGCAACTACTCCTCCTGGCTGGAGCAGAAGGAAAAGCGCCTGGCCCTGGAAGAGAAGGGCGAGTCCGGCCGCCAGCGCGCGCTGAAGCAGGAACTGGACTGGATCCGCCAGAGCCCGCGCGCCCGCCAGACCAAGTCCAAGGCCCGCGTGCAGGCCTACGAGACCCTGCTTGCCGAGGCCACCGACAAGGCGCCGGAGCCGGGCAGCATTTCCATTCCACCGGGGCCGCGCCTCGGCGACCTGGTGATCGAGGCGCAGCACATCTCCAAGGCCTTCGGCGACAAGTTCCTCATCGACGACCTCAGTTTCAAGATTCCGGCTGGTGCCATCGTCGGCATCATCGGCCCCAACGGCGCCGGCAAGACCACGCTGTTCCGCATGATCACCGGCCAGGACCAGCCGGACAGTGGCAGCCTGCGCGTCGGCGATACCGTGACTCTCGGCTACGTCGACCAGAGCCGCGATACCCTCGACGGCAACAAGAACGTATGGGAGGAAATCTCCGGCGGGCTCGACATCATCCAGCTTGGCAAGCACCAGACCCAGTCGCGTGCCTATGTCGGCGCGTTCAACTTCCGGGGCAGCGACCAGCAGAAGAAGGTTGGTCAGCTCTCGGGCGGCGAGCGCAACCGCGTGCATCTGGCCAAGATGCTGAAGCAGGGTGCCAATGTCCTGCTGCTCGACGAACCGACCAACGATCTCGACGTCGACACCCTGCGCTCCCTGGAGGAGGCGGTTACCGAGTTCGCCGGCTGCGTGCTGGTGACCTCGCACGACCGCTGGTTCCTCGATCGCATCGCCACCCACATTCTCGCCTTCGAGGGCGACAGCCAGGTGGTCTGGTTCGAAGGCAACTACCAGTCTTACGAAGAGGACCGACACCGCCGTCTCGGTGCGGCCGCGGACCAGCCCCATCGCATCAAGTACAAGCCGCTGAGCCGTTAGAGCCGCTGGCAGCCTGCGGGCGAACCCAGGCGCTACCCGCCGGCGCTGGCGTGCTGTCGCGGTCCGCGCGGACCGGTGCCGGCGGTGCCTGCCAGCAGGCCTTCGTTGCAAAACCAGGCGATGACATCTGCCAGTGCGTGACGGATCGGGCGCGGCTCGAGGCCGAGCTCGGTGAGAGCCCGCCGGTTGTCGAAGCGCATCGGATAGCGCGCCAGCCTGACCCCGGCCAGCGGCGCCCTCGGCGCCCGTCCGGTCACCCGGTCGGCGATGAGCTGGTCGATCGCGCCATAGGCATAGGCGAGCCAATAGGGGACGCGCAGCTTCGGCATCGGCCGCCCGGAGAGCTCCCCGAGCACGGCCAGCAGCGCGCTCATGCTGAGGTTCTCGCCGCCCAGGATGTAGCGTTGCCCGATCTCGCCGCGATCGGCCGCCAGCAGATGGCCGAGAGCCGCATCGCGCACGTCGATCATGTTGATCTCGGTCCCGAGGTAGGCGGGCGTGCGGCCATTGAGGAAGTCGAGCAGCATGCGCGACGGCGGCGTCAGCAGTCTGTCGCCGGGCCCGACCGGCAGGGTCGGGTTGACGACGACCAGCGGCAGACCGCGCCGCGCCGCTTCCAACGCCGCGCGTTCGGCGAGAAACTTCGACCGGCAATAGCTGCCAGGCATTTGCTCCACCCGCACCGCTGAGGTCTCGTCGATCATCTCGCCGGAAGCGGCGCTGCCGCGTTGTCCGGCGAGAATCGATTCGGTCGAGGTGTAGACCACGCGTTCCGGCCGGTGGCGCTCCGCGGCGGCCAGTACGTTCAGGGTGCCGAGGTGATTGACGCGGGCGAAGTCCCGCTTGTCACGGGCCCAGAGGTTCGGGTTGGCGGCCAGGTGGTAGACCCGATCGGCCCCTGCCATGGCGCGGTCGACGGCAGCGGCATCGGCAATGTCACCCTGGTGGAAGTCGATCGCCGCAGCGCCCGCAAAGTGCGGGGCCGGGCGCAGGTCGAAGACGCGCACCCGCTCGCCTCGCGCGCAAAGCAATTGTACGAGGTGGTTCCCGATGAAGCCGCTGCCGCCGGTGACCAGCGAAAGGCGCATGACACTGCCACTCCTGTGCTGCCCCGCCTTCGGCCGCGGCGACACACCAGATTGCACGACAACCCAATCGGCCGAAGCGAGGGCTGGTGCCGCTGCTTGGCCGTGCTATTCACACATCTCGGGGCAGCCCCTCCCCAGGGTAGGGATGCGCGCGGCCCGAAAATCCAGTGCCCGCATCCCCTGCTGCTTTCCAAGGCCAGCTTCTGGTTTCACGAAACCGAAGTGTGGCGATGCTCCCGCCTCTTTTTCCGACTCTAGTTCATCTGTGGGGCGAAGGCGCCCTGCGCGACCTTCCTACGCAGCGCGTCGGTCAGCGGCGGCAACTGGCCGCCATTGCTTTTTAACACCGAGCCGTACTCGGAACGCAGCGTGATCGCCATGCTCACGCCTTCCGCCACGATGTCGAGGATCTTGAAGTCGCCGCTGTCGTTCTCGCGGATCCGCCAGCTCACCCTGTAGGGCTCGCCCTCGGCGCGGTCGATGCGCGAATCAATCAGCGCCATGCGGTCGTTGCTGTTGTCCCGGGTCACACTGCCGACCTGGAAGTTCTTGCTGCTGTTTTCCGCCAACAGCGGCAGGAAACGCTGCACCATGGCATCTTCGAAGACCTTGAGGAATGAGTCCTGGTCGCCCTGCGAGGCGCCGCGCCAGTAGCGCCCGATGACGAAGCGACCGATCGCCGGCACGTCGAAGTTCTCGTTGAACAGCTTGCGGAAGTGCTGTTCCTTCTCGGTCTCCGGGACCGAGGCGTCACCCAGCTGGCTGGCCGCCCTTTCCTGCAGGCTGGCCAGGAAGTCGGCGGCCTGCTTGGTGTCGAGGGCCGAGGCGGCAGCCGGCATCAGCCAGATCGCAAGGGCCAGGGCGGCGGGGGCGAAAAGAGATCTCGTAAGGCAGCTTCGCATGGCGTTACTCCAGCGACGACGTGCTCTGTCCGGAAGTCTCCGAGAAGCCCGGCGCGTCATCCGAGGTTGCGCCGTTGTTAATCTCGTTTGCCCGGAACTGGCGGTAGAGGGAGCGGATACGGGCGTAGAAGTCCAGCGAGTCGGCCTTCAAGTCGTCCAACTCCTCGATGTTGCGCGAGCGGAAATCCACGCCCTCGGTTGCGGTCCGCCCGAGGTTGAATTCCTGTGGCGCGATGTAAGTCAGCGGGTCGAGGAAGATGTCGACGATGCGGCCGGAGCCGTCACGCAGCGAAGACGGGCCGAGGATCGGCAGCACGAGATAGAATCCCTCGCCGGCACCATAGGTGCCCAAGGTCTGTCCGAAATCCTCCTCATGATAGGAGAAGCCCGACTCGGCGGCGATATCGAAAAGCCCCAGCATGCCGATCGTCGAGTTGATGAAAAAGCGGGTGAAGGTGATTTCCGCCCGCTCCAGGTCGCCTTGCAGCAGGTCGTTGGCGAGGGTCACCGGGGTGCGCAGGTTGCGCAGGAAGTTGCGCACCGTGTTGCGCACGCCGACGGGGACGATATAGCGGTAGGTCACAGCGACGGGGCGGATCACGGCAAAATCCAGCGCCTCGTTGAAGGCGAAGAACATCCGGTTGGGCACCTCAAGCGGGTCGTTGTCGTCGAGGTCCTCGCCGAAGTCCTCGGAGTCGCTCTGGGCCCAATCATCCGAGCCGCTCTGCTCGGGCTGGCTGACTTCAGGCTCGCCCGGCTGGCGGGCGGCGGTTTCCGGGTCCGCCGCACAGGCGCCGAGGAAGACGGAAAGAACGATCGCGCCGAAGAGCGGCCGCAGGATCTGCGAGGCCGACGAACTCACCACACCGCTAAACAAAACGTTACCCCCGAAAAAGCACAGTTTTCAAACGGCCATAGGCTCCGCTGCGGCTGTTTTGCGAGATCCGCGAGCGCCCCGATCTTCTGTGCCCCAGTCACAGAAACGGAACCGGGCAGTTGCGAACGACCCGCAGGAAACAGCGACTTCAATGCTACCGAGTCCCTGTTAATAAACCCTTCGACGATTGACAGCGGCCCACCCGCGATAACCATAGTTCCCCTATCACAGCCCGCTTCGGCTGACCAGTAACCTGGACCCGCCCCCTGTCATCGGTCTGCATCACTGTTGCAAAACTGCACCAAATTGTGGGTAGGCCGGACGCCCGCGCCGCCTCAGGGCCGATTGGCTGGCTTGCCTCCGCTATCTTATTTGAACAGTTGGGTTTTTCGAATCGGCCTCCGGCACCACCAGGCGCCGGTAGAGGGGCAGCAGCACGGCTGGCAGCATGTACATGGGCAACTGTGCAACAGCAAAGTAGAGCACGACGTCGTGGTCCGTGCCGGGTGGGAAGGCGGCCAGCAGCAGGCCCATGTTGCAGTTGCCCGATACCAGGCCGACCGTGAGTGCGCGGCGCCGGCCGAGCCAGGCGAAGGCCAGCGCACCGACGACCTGCAGCGCCGGATTGGCGATGAAGGCAGCCAGCAGCCAGATCGCCACGGTGGCCGGGCGCTCGGCCAGGGTGGCGGTGACGCCGTCCATGATCGCGACGGCGAAGATCAGCATCACCGCGACCACCAGACCGTCCAGATGGGTGGCGACGCGTGGCAGGCGTTCGCGGCCGATTAACCGTCGGATGATCGCGGCGGCGACGACTGCGACGGCGACGACGACGGCGAGCCGCGACATGAACTCGACGACCCCGATGTCGAGCTCGAGGCCGAGCAGGGCGAGGGCAAGCGGCGGCACGGTGAACGGCGTCAGCAGGGTGGCGATGAGCCCGACCACCAGGGCGAGGGCGCCGTCGAGGCCGAGGATCAGGGCGATCGGTGCGGCACTGAGAATCGGCGGGGCGGCGGCCATCAGCACCAGGGCGGTGGTCAGCGGACCGGGCAGCGGCAGGAAGGCCAGCACCGCCGCGGCGGCCAACGGTGCGCCCAGCAGCAGCCAGGCGACAATCACCGCCACAAGCCCAGGCCGCTGCAGGTGACCCAGCATGACCTGCCAGTTGACGCGCACCAGGGTAGCCGTCAGCAGCACCGCCACCGCGGGAGCCAGCAGGGGGCGGGCCAGGGTGGCCAGCGACGGCAGCGCCAGGCCGAGGAACACCCCGACGAATAGCACCCAGGTGGCGTGGCCGCCCATAAAGGCGAGCAGACGGCTCATTGTTTTCCTTGTGCTTGCGGACTCCGGCCGCGCAGACGCTAGAGCCTTTCATGGTCATATTGAAGCAATTCTGTTGGCGAGCGGTGGGGCGATCCGTCAG
>WHTV01000053.1 GCA_009377535.1 Kiloniellaceae bacterium | reverse complement strand
GGTGCTTGAAAGGCTGAACGACATCGTGAGCGAGAACACTCCGGAAGGAATGAATGTCGAGACGATCGTGCGCCACGGCCCGGTCTACGAGCAGATATTGCAGGTTGCCGACGATATCGGGGCCGACCAGATCGTTATCGGCGCGCACCGGCCGCAGATTTCCGACTATCTTCTAGGCCCGAATACGGCTCGAGTGGTCCGTCATGCGAAGTGTTCGGTCAATGTCGTACGGCTGTGAAAACGGGGGAAAATTCGAAACGTCGCAGCCAGGCAAGTGTGTCACAGGGTTGTGGCACAGCCCGCCGCGGCGGCGTGGAGCGCCTCCGGATGTCAAAAATTTGCGTGAAATCAAGGATTGGGTTTGGGGGGCCAGTGGCGATGGTTTTCTCGAATTTTCCCCACCTTTAGCAAACGGCTGGCCGGCTGGCGGCGGAGGGTTCCTCAGCCGTCGCCGGAGTTGTCTTCGACGATTTCCCAGATCTTTGCGTGGTCGCCAGCCCGCGACGGTTCGATGACGCGGAAGCGCTCCACGAAGCCTTCCTCGCTCGGCTCGCGCTCCAGGCTGAGCAGGGTGCCGATCTTGTGCCCGCAGAGCTCGGCGGCATCGTCGAGCTCGTGGCGGGCCGCCGCCAGGGCGTGGCCGAAGCTGGGGGCGCCGTAGGCGGCCTCGATGTGGCCGGCGAGTCGCTCGACCAGCGCGAAGAAGTCCGCCTCCTCGATCTCCGCCACCTCCACCAGCGTCGCATGGCCGAAGCTGGCGAGGCCGAGCCAGGCCGACCTGAAGGCGAGCTGGGCCTTGCCCTCGAGGCGGGTGGGGTCGGTGTCGGCAAAGACGAAGCCGCCGGGGATTGCCCACTCCCCAGATTCGCAGGCGTGCTCGAAGACCTGCAGATCCGACTGGTCGAGACGAATGGTGCGCGGCAGCCGCATGATGGGCCGATCCTACACGAGGCGGCGCCGGCGCAAAGCAGCGATTGGCGGAATCAGGACGCGGCGTTTCGGCCGGCGGTGACGAGGCGTGGCGCCTTGTTGCGGTAGAGGTCCTGGTCGACGAGGAAGAGCAAGGTTTCGGCCTGGCTCAGGCGGTTGTAGGCCACGGCCCCGAAACCGGCGGATACCGCAAGCTTGTTGTCCTGCCAGGAAACGGTCATGCCGCTCACCAGGCGGGACAGCTTTTCCGCCAGCCGCTCACTCTGCGGCAGCGATGCCTGGGTCATGATGACGGCGAACTCGTCGCCGCCCACCCGCGCCACGTAGTCGCTCTCCCGCGTGTTGCGCTTCAGCTGCTTGCCCACCGCGCGCAGGATGGCGTCGCCGGCCGGATGCCCGTAGGTATCGTTGATCGCCTTGAAGTGGTTGAGATCGCACATCACCAGCAGTCCGGTCTCGTTCTGGCGCCGGGCGCGGGCCAGGGCGCGCGACAGCTCCAGCTCGAAGCCGCGGCGGTTCAGCAGCCCGGTCAGCTCGTCGGTGACCGAAAGCGATTCCAGGTAACGCATGCGGGCGCGTTGCAACGCCAGGGTCTGCTCTGCCTCGGCCGCGGCGCTCAGCAGCTCGTCGAGCAGCTGCAGACTGGCGGCATCGAATCCCTCAGGGGCCGACTGTGCGTGGCGGCGCAGGCGATCGGCAGCCGAGCAGAGTTGCGGCAGATTGTCCTGACGGATCAGGCTCTCGATGTTCACGCTTTCGAGCAAGCTCGGGGTCATCGCCTCGGATCCTGCATTGCTTCGGGTTTCATTCAACTTTGTATGCAATGAACGGGCCAAGCCCGGGGGACAGGATTTCAAGGGGTTAGGCGCGGTTCCCGAGGCGAGATGGCAAGCTTTGCCGCCGGGTCGGCAGTTTCTGCCCGGCGCGCCGGCAAGCGGCCTTCCTTGGTCATTTCCTTCCGCAGGCTTGATTTTTAGCAGAATTTCAATCACCTGACGCTTAGGACTTAGGGAGAATTGGGCTAGTATCCCGCCCAATTGGGGGATGTGTATGCGACGCTTTACAGCAGCGCTGGTCTTGGCGCTTTTCAGTGCATGCAGCTCTGGGGGAGCGGTGGCCGCACCGCCGGCGGGCGAGCGCATGCTGCCGCACAAGGCGGTCTACGCCCTCTCGATGGGCGCTTTGCGGTCCTCCAACTCGGTGGTGGAGACGGCGGGACGCTTCGAGTTCGAGTGGCAGGACGTGTGCGACGGCTGGACCGTCAGCCAACGCTTCCGCATAGCGCTGCTTTACGAAGACGGCCTGTCGGTAAGCTACGGCTGGAGCCTGTCGTCGTGGGAGTCCAAGGACGGCAAGCGCTACCGCTTCTTCATCCGCCGCTTCGATGCCGGCGGGACGGCCGAATCGGTGCGCGGCGAAGCCGAACTCGACGCGGACGGCAGTGGCAAGGCGGTGTACTTCGAGCCCGAACGGCGCGAGCTCGCGCTTCCCGCAGGGACCGTATTCCCGACGCGCCACACCAGCCGCGTACTGGAGGGAGCCAAGGCCGGCGGCGCGCCCGTGTGGTCCATGGTATTCGACGGTTCCGGCGACGAGGGCCTGTTCGGCGTCTCGGCGGCACTATCGCGTCAGCTCCCGGGCGGGGCGCCGACGCAGCTTGCCAGCCCGTTGTTGGCGGGCGTGCCTTCCTGGCACATCAATCTCGCGTTCTACGGGCCGGGCCCCGCCGACGTTGAGCCGGACCAGGAGCAGGGCTTGAGGCTCTTCGCCAACGGCGTGGTGGACGAGATGCGCCTCGACTACGGCGAATTCGTGCTGGATGCCGACCTTACCGAACTCTCCCAGCTGCCGCCGCCCGACTGCTGAGCCTCCTCTAATCCTTCTTTGCTTGCGGCTTTGCGGTCTCGGCACGGAGCGGGCCTGCGCTGCCGATCGCGCGGCCCTTGCCGATGGCCTGCTCGCCCAGTTTGGCACGTACCTGGTCGATGACCTTTTCGATCCGCGCCCGCTTTTCGCGGTCCGGGTCCAGCAGGTCGGGCAGATCGGCCTGCTCGGCTGAGACGAGGTCGGCCACGCCGACACCGATGAGCCGAAAGGTGCGGCCATCGGCCTCCTGCTGCACCAGCGGCGTCACCGTGCGATAGAGCTCCTCCGCCATCTGGGTGGCAGCGCCGAGCCGGCGCGAGCGCGAGATCAGCCTGAAGTCGGCGGTCTTCAGCTTGAGGTGCACCGAGAAGCCTGCGAGCCCGGCCTTCTTCATGCGGCGCGCCACCGTCTCGCAGAGCGGCCAGAGCTTCTCCAGCAGTGCCGGCGCGGTGGCGATGTCGTCGCGGAAGGTGGTTTCCGAGGAGATGCTCTTGGTCGGCGACTGCGGGTTGACGCTGCGCTCGTCCTCGCCGCGGGAGAAGCGGTAGAGGCGCTGGCCGATGCTGCCGTAGCGCGCGATCAGCTCGACCTCCTGCAGCGGCAGCAGGTGGCGCACCAGGGAGATGCCGTCGCGGGCGAGAGTGGCGCGCAGCGACTTGCCGACGCCCCAGATGATGCCGACCGGCTGGTCGGCCAGGAAGCTCTTCGCCGCATCGAAACCGAGCACCGCAAAACCGCGCGGCTTGTCGAGATCGGAGGCGACCTTCGCGAAGAACTTGTTGTAGCTAAGGCCAATGGACGCGGTGAGGCCCATTTCCTCTTCGATGTCCTTCACCAGGCGGGCCAGACTGCGCGCCGGCCAGCCGTGGTGCAGCGCCTGGGTTCCGGAGAGATCCAGGAAGGCCTCGTCGATGGAGAGCGGTTCCACCAGAGGGGTAAGGGCCAGCATGCGTTCGCGGATGGCGCGGCCGGCTTCGGCGTACTTGGCCATGTCGGGCCGAATGACCACGGCATCCGGGCAGGCCTTCAGCGCCTTGAACATCGGCATGGCGGAATGCACGCCGTAAAGGCGCGCGACGTAGCAGGCGGCCGAGACGACGCCGCGGCGTCCGCCGCCGACGATGACCGGCTTGTCGCGCAGCTCCGGCCGGTCGCGCTTTTCCACACTGGCGTAGAAGGCATCGCAGTCGATATGGGCCAGCGACAGGCGGTCGAGGTCGGGATGCCAGATCGTGCGAGGACTCTTGCAGGCAGGGCAGCGCTGCTGACGCGGCGGAGGGCTCTGCCCGGCTATGCCGACGGCAGGTTCCTCGAAGGTCTCCAGACAGTCACGGCAGAGCCCGGGCATGGTTCAGGAAGCCGCGGCCAGGGCGGTCGGCAGCTCCTCTGGCCGCCACAGTCGGGCGGCGCCGAAAACGCCGCTGGAATCGCCATGCCGGGCTTTGAGCACGCGTGTCGCCACATGATCGGAGAAGACGTAGCGGGGCAACAGGATCGGAAGGCAGCGGTACAGACGCTCGACGTTTGAAATGCCGCCGCCGAGGACCAGGGCATCGGGATCGAGGACGTTCACGACACCGGCCAGCGCACGGGCCAGGCGGTCCTCGTAGCGGACCAAGGCGGCCTCGGCGGCAGGCTCGCCGGCCTCGGCGCGCTCGACCAGCTCTTTGGCGGAAATTGCCTCCCCACCGGCCTCGCGGTAGTCGCGGGCCAGGTTGGGGCCGGACAGGAAGGTCTCGATGCAACCCTGCTTGCCGCAATAGCAGGCGGGGCCGGGCCGCTCGGCCGGCGTCGGCCAGGGCAGCGGATTGTGGCCCCACTCGCCGGCGATGGCGTTACAGCCGACGAGCGGGCGACCGGCGACCACGATACCGCCGCCGACACCGGTGCCGAGGATGACCCCGAAGACCACCTCCAGCCCCGCCGCAGCGCCGTCGGCCGCTTCCGACAGTGCCAGGCAATTGGCATCGTTCATCAGGCGCACCGGACGGCCGAGGGCGGCGGCGAGATCGCGGTCGAGCGGCTTTCCCAAGAGCCAGGTAGCGCTGGCGTTCTTGATAAAACCGGAAGTAGCGGACAGAGCCCCTGGGATTCCGACGCCGACGCTGCCGCGTCGCCCGATCCCTGCCTCTACCTGTTGAACCAGGGCGACAATCGCGCCTATGGTACCTGCATAGTCCCCGCGCGGGGTGGCCAGGCGTTGGCGGGCCAGGACCGTACCATCGGATCCCAGGGCGGCAGCCTCTATCTTGGTGCCGCCGAGATCCACCCCGATCCGAATGATTTGATTGTCGATTTTCACACCCATTGTCACTGCCGCTGTGGGAGGTTTGTTGGCAAAGCTTACCAAAAATTAACTTTGTGGCTTTATCAACGGATAGATGTCGATGACAGCTCTTCCGTGCAGCTAGCCGGACTGTCCCGTCATTCAGCAATTGGCGGTGCCGCCTTAGCCAAGAGGCCGGTGCCTTCACCTCACGAGTCCCATTGGCCAGGGCAAGAACATGATAAATGGAACGAACACCGTCAAAGAGGCAGGACCGGCGAAGACCGTGCTGATTGTGGAGGACAACGAGTTGAACATGAAGCTCTTCCACGATCTGCTGGAAGCGCACGGTTACAACATCCTTCAGACCAAGGACGGAATGGAAGCCCTTCGACTGGCCCGCGAGCACCATCCCGACCTGATCCTGATGGACATCCAGCTGCCCGAGGTTTCCGGCCTGGAGGTCACCAAGTGGATCAAGGAAGACGACAAGCTGAAATCGATCCCGGTCATCGCGGTGACTGCCTTTGCTATGAAGGGGGACGAGGAGAAGATCCGCGAGGGAGGTTGTGAGGCCTATATCGCCAAGCCGATCTCCGTAACCAGTTTCCTTGAGACCGTCGAGCGGTTCCTCAGCTAACTGACGCGAGGCCTTTCCAGCATGACCGCGCGGATTCTGGTCGTTGACGACATTCCGGCGAACGTCAAGCTGCTCGAAGTCAAGCTGACTGCCGAGTATTTCGATGTCGTGACGGCCCCGGACGGGCCGCGCGCCCTTGAACTGGCGCATAGCGAAGCGCCGGACCTCATTCTTGCCGATGTCATGATGCCCGGCATGGACGGCTTCGAGCTGTGCCGACGGCTGAAGGCGGACCCCGAGACCGCCCACATTCCCCTGGTCATGGTGACGGCGCTGAGCGACGTCTCCGACCGGGTGCGTGGCCTGGAGGCGGGGGCCGACGATTTCCTGACCAAGCCGGTCAACGATATCGCTCTCTTTGCCCGTGTGCGCTCCCTGGCGCGCCTGAAGCAGATGATGGATGAACTGCGCGTCCGCCAGGCGGCCAGCGGCGACGGCACCCTGCTTTCGGAGGCCGAGCTGGAGATTGCCGAGGACCTGAGCGACGCCAGGGTGCTGCTCGCCGACTCGAGCGAGACCCTGGCCGGGAAGGTGAACAGCTACCTGGCCGAGGACGGCCACACGACCCGCCACGTGAAGACCGTGCGCGATGCCCTGGACCTGGCGCAATCGGAGCCCTTCGACCTGCTGATCGTCAGCCTGCATCTCGGCAAGGAGGACGGTCTCAGGCTGTGTTCCCAGTTCCGCTCGCAGGATGACACCCGCCACGTCCCGATTCTGCTGCTGCTCGACGAGGAAGACCTGCCGCGACTGCCCAAGGGGCTGGAAATCGGCGTCACCGACTACCTGATCAAGCCGATCGACCGCAACGAGCTGCGCGCCCGCACACGCACCCAGATCCGCCGTCGTCGCTACCACGACAAGCTGCGCGACATGCTGCAGCGCTCGGTGGCGCTGGCCTACACCGATACCCTGACGGGCGTCTACAACCGCCGTTACATGAACGCCCACCTCGACCGCAAGATCATGGAGATCGCCGAAACGGTGAAGCCGGTGTCGGTGCTGATGTTCGACATCGACAACTTCAAGCCCGTCAACGATACCTATGGCCACAAGGCCGGCGACGAGGTGCTCAGCGAACTGGCCAAGCGGGTCTCCCGCGGCGTGCGGGACATCGACCTGCTGTCGCGTTACGGCGGCGAAGAATTCGTCATCGTGATGCCGGATGCCGACATCGAGGTGGCGGTGACCGTTGCCGAGCGCGTGCGCGCCCTGGTGGCCGACCAGATGTTCGCGATTTCCACCGATGTCGGGGCGCTGGCGGTCACCATCTCCGTCGGCGTGGCGACGACGCGCGATCCGACGGAGACCACCGAGTCGCTGATCGGCCGTGCCGACGCGGCGCTCTATCGCGCCAAGGGCCGTGGCCGCAACTGTGTCAGCTCGGTCGAGCTCGACCAACGTGGTCAGCGTCAAGCCGGCCTGCCTGTCGGTCGCTGAGACGGCCGGGAAAGCCCGGCTTCATCCTCACTTCGCAAAGCAAAACGGCCGCCCCGAGGGCGGCCGTCTGATATCTCGGAGCAGGGAAGGCCCGGCTCACTTCATCTTCGATTCCTTGAAGACGACGTGCTTGCGCGCCACCGGATCGTACTTCCGCATCTCCAGCTTCTCGGTCATGGTGCGCGGGTTCTTTTTGGCCACGTAGAAGTAGCCCGTGTCCGCTGTACTCACCATCTTGATCAATTGCGTGGCTGGCTTGGCCATGTCCGCTGTCCTTTGGCTGAAACTCGTCGAGGTTGCCGCGAAAATACTGCGCCCTGGCGCGCTGTCAAGCCCGGCGCTCGCCAGGAGCGGGCCGGGCCGACGTTAGGAATATTAGCTCATATATTTCAGGACCCGGATCCGGCTGCCGGTGCGGCCGCTGTGCCCGCTGTGTCCGCCACACCGTGCAGCGCCCGGGCATAGAGCCCTGGCTCCTCGAGCAACTGGCGGGCCACCGTGAGGTCGATCTCCTCGTCGCCCTCGCGGGCCGGGCAGTTGGCCCGCAGGATCTCCACCGCATTGTCATCGTTGGTATCTATGTCGAGACGACGCAGGTCGCCGACGATGGGCAGGCCGCCGCTGTTGATCAGCGCCAGCACCTCGGCCGGAGTGGTTGCCTGGCCGCTGGTGCAGATGTCCGGCAGCACGCCGCGACGGTGCAGGGCATAGCCCGAGGGAGCATGGAACCGCGCCCAGGTCAGGATGAACTCGCCGCTGTTCGGCAGCGGCAGCACGGTTTGCACGGTACCCTTGCCGAAGGAGCCGCTGCCGACCAGCACGGCGCGGCCGGAATCCTGCAGCGCAGCGGCTACGATTTCCGATGCCGAGGCCGAGCCGCCGTCGATCAGCGCTACCAGGGGCGCGTTGTCCGTGAGGTCGTCTTCCTTGGCACGGAAATACTGGTGGCTATCGTTGTGCCGGCCGTGGGTCGAGACGATGCGGCCGCTGGTCACGAAGACGTCGGAGACCGCGATGGCCTGCTCCAGCAAGCCGCCCGGATTGCCGCGCAGGTCCAGGATGTAGCCGCGCAGCTCGGTGCCGATCTCGTTCTGGGCCTGCTGAATCTTCAGGCGCAGGCTGTCGGTGGTGCGATTGTTGAATCCGCTCAGCCGGATGTAAGCCAGATTGCCTTCGCGGTGGTAGGCCACAGTCTGCGGCACGATGTGAGTGCGCGTCACGGCGAGCGACATGGCGGAAGCGGCATTCTCGCGCTCGATCGAGAGGCGCACCTCCGAGCCGTTGCGGCCGCGCAGGCGGTTGACCACGTCGCGCTGGGAGAGGCCCTCCACGCTGTTGCCGTCAATGGCAACGATCACATCGTCCTGGCGCACTCCGGCGGCTTCTGCCGGCGTGTCCTCCATGACGGAGAGCACCAGCACCCCTTCCTCGATCAGGCGAATGCGCACGCCGATGCCGCCGAAACCCTCGCGGCTGGCACGGTTCTCCCGCGCCGCCTCGCGTCCGGCGTAGCGCGAGAAATTGTCGAGCGGGCTCAGCAGGCCGTCGAAGACCGCCTCGTAGACGCGCTCCGGCTCGGCGGCGGAGAGGTCGGCAGAGTGGTAGCGCGCGGCCGAGATCACGGCTGCGGTGAGGGCACCCCAGGCCTGGGCATCGTTGGGGGCCGGCATCGGATAGCTTGCCATCTGATTGCCGTCGATGCTGATCCTCAGCCGGCTGGCATCGCTCTGGATGCCGATGGCGGGATCGATGCTCGCCAGGCTGCTCAGGCCGGAGATCGCCAGATCCGCTACCGCGACCTCTTCGATGTAGATGTCGCTGACGTCCTGGTAGCTGGCGCTGAAGAGGTGTTCGGCCCGTGATTCGTCGTAGCCGATCGGGGCCGTGCTGTCCTGCGAGGCGCAGGCCACCATGAGAAAAGCGAGGCAAAGCGGTCCGGCACGGCGCAGCAGGCCATGGACCTCAAATACCGACGATCGATATCGGCGGATCGACGCGAGAAACTTCGGCACCCTGTGCAAACCCCATGCGCTCCCTGCGAAGGCCACCATAAACGAAGTCATTAACTATGCGCAAAGCGCAAATTCATTCGTTCAGAGGCCTTTGGCCTACAATTGCAGGTCCAGTAGGCACCGGGCGGAGTCAAAGATTCGTTAACGTCCAAGTAATGACTCGGCCCGCTAGCCGCGGCGGGGGCTGCGCCGCTTGCCGGCCCTGGACGATTTGGCACCGGCGCTGCCGCCGCGACCCGATCTCTTTGATTCGGTGCCATCTTTAGCCGCTTTTGCGGCATTTGACGGGATTTGTGCCTTTTGCCGGGAGGGTCCACGCGGGCGCGCCGCTGCGGCGTCGCCTCGGCCGGCTGAGTCCTCCAACTCGTCGAGCGCGAGGATCAGGCCGCCGGTCATCGGCTCGGCCTCCATGAGGCGCACCCTGAGGCGGTCGCCCAGGCGGTAGACGCGGCCCCAGCGCTGGCCCTCCAGGCTGTGGCGGGCCTCCACGTGGTGATAGAAGTCGTTGGGCAGGGTGCTGATGGGGATCAGGCCGCTGGCACCGTTGTCGTCCAGGGTCATGAAGAGGCCGAAGCGGGTGACGCCGTTGACCCGGCCGTAGAAGCGGGCGCCCACCTGGTCCTGGAGAAAGGCGGCGGTGAAGCGGTCGACCGCATCGCGCTCGGCGGCGGCCGAACTGCGCTCGGTCGCGCTGATATGTCCGCCCATTTCCTCGAAAAGGTGTTCGGCGCCCGCCGCCAGACCGTCGTCGCCCAGCTTCAACCCGCCGACCAGGGCACGGTGCACCAGAAGGTCGGCATAGCGGCGGATCGGCGAGGTGAAGTGGGCGTAGTGAGTGAGGGCCAGGCCGAAGTGGCCGAGATTGTCGGGGCTGTAGTTCGCCTGGCTCTGGGCGCGCAGGATGAGGTCGTTGACCAGCGGCGCCTCGGGCTTGCCCTCGACCCGCGTGAGCAGCTGGGTGAGGGCGCGCGGACGCACCACCTCGGAGGCATTGAAGCGCAAACCGAGGTCGCGCAGCACCTCCGCCAGGGCGGCCAGGCGCTGCGGGTCCGGCTTGTCGTGGACCCGGTACATGCAGGGTTGGCGCAGGCGCTCCAACTCCTTGGCCGCGGCCACGTTGGCGGCGATCATGAACTCTTCGATGAGGCGGTGGCTGTCGAGCCGGGTGCGGGCTTCGATGGCCGCCACCCGGCCGTCCTCGGTGAGACGGATCTTGCGCTCCGGCAAGTCGAGCTCGAGCGTGCCGCGGGCATGGCGGGCGGCAAGCAGTGCCTCGAAGGCGCCGTAGAGGCTGGGCAGCACCGCCTCGAGCACCGGGGCGTTGTCCCCGCCGGGGGCGCCGTCACGACCCGCCTGGACCTCTTCGTAGGTCAGCCGCGCGGCCGAACGCATGAGGCCACGCACGAAGCGGTGCCGGACCTCGTTGCCCGTGGCGTCGATCCACAGGTGGACCGCCATGCAGGGCCGGTCCTCCCGGGGATTGAGCGAGCACCAGCCGTTGGACAGGGCGGTCGGCAGCATCGGCAGCACACGGTCGGGGAAATAGGTCGAATTGCCGCGGGCATAGGCGGCGCGATCGAGCGCGCTGTCCGGCCGTACGTAGTGGGCCACGTCGGCAATGGCCACCAGCAGATGCCAGCCGCCCGGATTCTTCGGGTCGTCGTCGGGTTCGGCGAAGACGGCATCGTCGAAGTCGCGCGCATCGGCCCCGTCGATAGTCACCAGCGGGATGTCGCGCAGGTCCTGGCGTCGGCCCAGAGGCGCGGCCGTCGCGGCCTCGGCCTCGGCGACCGCCTTCTCCGGAAACTCGCTGATGAGGCCGTGCTCGTGCAGGGTGATGAGGCTCAGCGACCGCGGGTCGTTGCCCCGGCCGAGGCGCTCCAGCAC
Organism: Kiloniellaceae bacterium; assembly: GCA_009377535.1. Lineage (GTDB taxonomy): Bacteria > Pseudomonadota > Alphaproteobacteria > Kiloniellales > Kiloniellaceae > Pelagibius. Next base: position 16,254 of record WHTV01000053.1, on the reverse strand, counting down.
GCGCACGCTGCGCAGGCCAAGGCTGTCGCGCTGGCGGCGCGCAGGGAGAATCTCGGCCAGCACAAGTTCGCCGGGAGCGGCGTCCCTGGCTTCGGCCTGGCTGAGGATGAAGTCCTTCTTGGCACGGCGGTCGGTGGGGCGCAGGCGGCCGCCTTCGCTGCCGACCTCGTAGACGCCGAGCACCCGTTGCGGCTGACGGTCGAGCTTGCGGATGATATGGGCGTTGTAGCTGCCGTCCTCGCCCTGCTGCAGCCGGACCAGGGCGCGCTCGCCCATCGCCAGGGCGGCACGGCTGCGGTTGTCGGGCGCGATGTAGATGCGCGGCGGGCGGCCCTTGTCGTCGTCCCACACCGTCGGGCGGGCGAGCAGTTCGCCGTCCTCGTCGAGTTCGGAGACCTCGACCACCAGCACGTTGGGAAGCCGGCCGGGGGCGGAAAGCCGGCGCGACGGCTGCTTTTCCAGAAGCCCTTCCTGTTTCAGTTCCTTGAGGAGCGCCTTCAGCTGAATGCGGTCGTCGTTGCCCTTGATGCGAAAGGCGCGCGCGATCTCGCGCTTGCCGACGGGCTCGCTGCTTTCATTGATGAAAGCGAGAACCTTTTCCTTGCTCGGGAAGAGCGTGGAGCGGGCCTTGCCGGCCGGATCCTTCTTGCCGGCCAAGGTCAGTCAGCCGCCGTTTCGTCGGCGGGAGTCTTCTTGGCGGGCTTCTTCTTCTTCGCAGTCGATTTCTTGGCGGTAGCTTTCTTCTTCGGCGGCGCCTTTTTCTTGGCGGTTTTCTTCGTCGCGGCCTTCCTGGTGCCCCCCTTGGCGCCCTTCTTCTCAGCCTGGGCCTTCAGAAGTTCGAGAGCCTGTTCCAGCGTCACGCTCTCCGGATCGATGTCGGCGGGGATGGTGGCGTAGAGCTTGGCGTGTTTCACGTAGGGGCCGAAGCGGCCCTTGCCCTGGCTCACGACCTTGCCGTCTTCCGGGTGCTCTCCGATCTGGCGGCCGGCCGATTGGCCGCGCGTCGGCGCCTCGGCGATCAGGGTAACGGCGCGGTTGAGGCCGATGGTCAGCACGTCGTCGCCTTCGGTCAGAGAGCGGTAGGTCGAGCCGTACTTTACGTAGGGACCGTAGCGGCCGATGCCAGCGCTGATCGGCTTGCCATCGTCCGGGTGCGGACCGATTTCGCGCGGCAAGGCGATGAGGGCGAGGCCCTTGTCGAGGTCGACTTCTGCCGGTGCCAGGTTCTTCGGCAGCGAGGCGCGCTTCGGCTTCTCGTCGCCCTCGGCCTCGCCGAGTTGCAGGTAGACGCCGAAGGGGCCCTTGCGCAGCGTGACTGCCTTGCCGGTCTCCGGGTCGTTGCCCAGGACCCGGGGATTGGTCAGGTCGATGCCGTGATCCTCTTCGCCGCCGGGCACTGCCAGCGGGCGGGTGTAGCGGCAGTCGGGATAGTTGGAGCAGCCGATGAAGCCGCCGTTGCGGCCGAGCCGCAAGCCGAGCCGCCCCTCGCCGCAAGCGGGGCAGGCGCGCGGGTCTTTGTCCGGCAGCTCCGGATCGGCAGGGAAAAAGTGCGGGCCGAGGTCGCGGTCGAGGGCGTCGATCACCTCCGTGATGGAGAGGTCCCTGGCGCCGTCAACGGAGGTTCGGAAAGCTTCCCAGAAGTCGCGCAGCACACGGCGCCATTCGACGCGGCCGCCGGAGATGTCGTCGAGCCTCTCCTCCATCTCGGCGGTGAAGTTGTACTGCACGTAACGCTCGAAGAAGCTGGCGAGAAAGGCGACGACCAGACGGCCGCGGTCTTCGGGAATGAAGCGGCGCCGATCGAGGCGCACGTAGTCGCGGTCCTGCAGCACCTGCACGATGGAGGCATAGGTGGAGGGGCGGCCGATGCCGAGTTCCTCCATCTTCTTCACCAGGCTGGCTTCGCTGTAGCGCGGCGGCGGCTGGGTGAAATGCTGCTCCGGCAGCATGGCGCGGCGGGTCACCGCATCGCCTTCGCCGAGCTTCGGCAGGCGTCGATCGCCCGACGATTCCTCCTCGCCATCGACCGGTTTGTCGTCCTTGACCTCCTGATAGACCCTCAGGAAGCCGTCGAAGGTGACAATGGAGCCGGTCGCGCGCAGCCGGGCCACGCTGCCGTCGACGTCGATGTCGACCGCCACCTGGTCAAGCTCGGCGCTGGCCATCTGGCAGGCCACCGTGCGGTTCCAGATCAGCTCGTAGAGCTTGCGCGCCTCATCGTCGAGGTAGCCGCGCACATCCTTCGGTCGGCGGAAGAGGTCGGTCGGGCGGATCGCCTCGTGGGCCTCCTGCGCATTCTTCTGCTTCGACTTGTACTGGCGTGGCGCGCTCGGCAGGTAGGGATCGCCGTAGTCGGCGGAAATGAGCGCGCGCGTTCCGTCGAGCGCTTCCTGCGCCAAGGTCACGCCGTCGGTTCGCATGTAGGTGATGAGGCCGACGGTCTCGCCGCCGATGTCGATGCCCTCGTAGAGCTTCTGGGCCACCCGCATGGTGCGCGTCGTGCCGAAACCCAGCTTGAGCGAGGCTTCCTGCTGCAGCGTCGAGGTGGTGAAGGGCGGATAGGGATTGCGCTTGGTCTGCTTGCGCTCGACCTGCGCCACCGCCAGGCGCGCCGCGCTTTCCAACTTGCCGGCCGCCGCCCGGGCTGCGGGCTCGTCGGGCAGGCCGAACTTGTCGAGCTTGGCGCCGTCGAGATGGGTCAGCCGCGCGCTGAAGGCGGCCCCTTCCGGGTTCTCCAGGTTGACGTCGATCGACCAGTACTCGCGCGCCCGGAAGATCTCGATCTCGGCCTCGCGCTCGCAGATCAGGCGCAGCGCCACCGACTGCACGCGCCCGGCCGAGCGGCTGCCCGGCAGCTTGCGCCAGAGCACCGGCGAGAGGGTGAAGCCGACGAGGTAGTCGAGCGCGCGCCGCGCCATGTAGGCGTCGATCAGCTCCTGATTGAGGTGGCGCGGATGCTGGAAGGCCTCGAGAATGGCTTTCTTGGTGATCTCGTTGAAGACCACCCGTTCGACTTCGACGCCGTCCAGCACGTTGCGGCGCTTCAACTCGTCGACGATGTGCCAGGAGATCGCCTCGCCTTCGCGATCGGGGTCGGTCGCCAGGTAGAGGTGCTTGCTGTTCTTCACCGCCTCGGCGATCTCGCGCAGGCGCTTCTCGCCGCGCTCGTCGACCAGCCAGCTCATGGAGAAGTCTTCGTCGGGCCGCACCGAGCCGTCTTTGGCAGGCAGATCGCGCACATGGCCGTAGCTGGCCAGCACATTGAAGTCCTTGCCGAGGTACTTATTGATGGTTTTCGCCTTGGCGGGCGATTCAACGACGACAACGTTCATGAGGCGCGGATACTTCGCTTTGTTTCTTACCAACTTCCTAATGGGACTCCGGCGCCTGGTGCCGACTCTCTGCCGGATCCCGCAATCGGGACACAGCGGCACTCGGTCAAGGCTGCCGGGTAACAAGGCCCGTCGTCATAAAGGGTCCGCGGGGGCTTTGTAAAGCCGCGCAAAACGGTTGCCTGGGTGACGCTCAACCTTTCCAGCCAGTTCCAGCTCGAGCAGAACGCCGTGCACGACGGCGGTCGGAAGGCTGCTTTGGCGCACGATGTCATCAACCTGGATTGGTTCCGCCCCGAGCAGTTCTTCAACGACGGCGCGCTCCGCGTCGCCCGGTTCCGGCGCCGGTGGAACCGCCTGGGCGAGGCTATGGGGCGCGCGGGGTGCGGCCCTTTCCGGCCGGCGCAGGCTACCCAGCGCCTCGATCACGTCGGCAGCCGACTCGACCAGTGTGGCGCCCTCGCGGAGCAACTGGTTGCAGCCGCCGGCGCGCGGGTCGAGCGGCGAGCCGGGCACGGCGAAGACTTCGCGCCCCTGGTCGCCGGCAAAGCGCGCGGTGATCAGCGAGCCGGAGCGCTTGGCGGCCTCGACCACGACGACGCCGAGGGAGAGGCCGGAGATCAGGCGGTTGCGCCGCGGGAAGTGGCGGGCCTGCGGTGTAGTGCCGATCGGCATCTCGGAGATCACCGCGCCCTGTCGGCAGATCTCGGCGTGCAGAGCGGCGTTTTCCGGCGGGTAGACCACGTCGACGCCGCCGGCCAGGACGGCGATGGTCGGCCGGGGCAGGGCACCGAGGTGGGCGGCGGTGTCGATGCCGCGCGCCATGCCGGAGGCGACCGCGAAGCCCGCCTCGGCCAGGTCGGCCGCCAGCCGCCCGGCCAGGCGCCGACCGTTGGCCGAGGCGTTGCGGGCGCCGACGATGCCGGTGCTTGGCGGGTCGAGCACTTCGACGTTGCCGAGCAGCACCAGCACCGGCGGCGCGTCGTTGAGGCTTCGCAGCAGATCGGGATAGGCGGGTTCGCAGAGCGCGATCAACTGGGCGCCGGCCTTGCGCGCGGCTTTCGTCTCCGCTTCGGCCTCGGCGGTGCTGCAGACACGAAACCGGCGCCCGGCACCGGCCCGGCGGGCGAGATCGGGCAACGCCTCCAGCGCGGCCGCCGGGCTGCCGTAGCGCTCCAGCAGCTGGCGGAAGACGACGGGGCCGACGTTTTCCGAGCGGATGAGGCGCAGCCAGTCGAGCCGCTCGTCATCGCCCAGGGGTTTAGTTGCTGCTTCCGTCATCGCCTTAAAATCGTCGGGAGATATCACCCGGGTCAAGGACCAAGCTGACCCGTTCGACGATCGTCCACAGGGCTGACGGCGGAAATCAGTCTTTTTGTTGTCCGATTTTGGGTTCCTGCCCGGTGACCAGGCGGCGGATGTTCTCGTGGTGGCGCAGCCAGACAAGCACCGCGAGGGCACCGGTCAGCTGTACCAGCTGCAGATCGGCGTAGAGAAACCAGCTCAAGACCGGGGCGGCGCCGACGGCCAGGAGCGCCGCCAGGGAGGAATAGCGGAAGAGGAAGGCGGCGGCGAGCCAGATGGCGCAGCAGGCGGCGCCCAGGAGCGGCGAGAGGGCGAGCAGCACGCCGAGGGTGGTCGCCACGCCCTTGCCGCCCTTGAACAGCAGCCAGACCGGGAAAAGGTGGCCGAGAACCGCGCCGAAGGCGGCAACCAGGGCCATGTCGGGCCCCCAGTTCTGGGCGATCAGCACGGCGGCGGCGCCCTTGGCTCCATCGAGCAGCAGCGTGGCGGCCGCAAGGCCCCGGTGGCCGGTGCGCAGCACGTTGGTGGCGCCGATGTTGCCGGAGCCGATCTTGCGTACGTCGCCGAGCCCGGCCATGCGGGTCAGCAGCAGGCCGAAGGGAATGGCGCCCAGCAGGTAACCGCCGACCAGGGCGGCAAGCAGGTAGGGCCAGGTGAATTCCCAGGAGATCGGATCGGGCATCGCCGGCCTCCGCCGTCAGGCCGCTTCGAAGAGGGCGCGGCCGTCCACCACGGTGCGGCACACGCGGCCCTGCACCGGCAGGCCCTCGAAGGGGCTGTTCTTGGACTTGCTGGCGAAGTTGTCCGGCTCGATCTTCCAGGCCCGTTCGGGATGAAAGACCAGCAGGTCGGCGGGCGCGCCCTTGGCGAGGCGCCCGGCCCTCAGGTCGAGGATTCCGGCCGGCCGGACGGTGAGGCAGGCGAGCAGGTCGAGGAGGCCGGCCTTGCCGCTGTGATAGAGCTGCAGGGAGAGCGGCAGCAGCGTCTCCAGGCCGACGATGCCCGGTTCGGCAATCGCGAAGGGCAGCCGCTTCGACTCCACGTCGTGCGGGCTGTGGTCGCTGGCGATGGCGTCGATGGTGCCGTCGGCGACGCCTTCGAGGATGGCCTGGCGGTCGTCCTCGCCGCGCAACGGCGGCGAGACCTTGGCGAAAGTGCGGTAATCGGCCACCGCGATCTCGTTGAGCGCGAAGTAGTGCGGGGCGGTGTCGCAGGTCACGTCGAGGCCGCGGGCCTTGGCGCGGCGGATCGCCTCGACGCTCTCGGCGGTGGAGATGTGCGCCACGTGGTAGCGCCCGCCGGTCATCTCGACGAGGCGCAGGTCGCGCTCGATCATCATCACCTCGGCCAGCTTGGGGATGCCGGGCAGGCCGAGGCGCGTCGCCATCTCACCGCCGTTCATGGCGCCGCCGGCAAGGCTCGGCTCTTCCGGGTGCTGCACGATGAGGTGGCCGAAGGTCCTGGCGTAGGCCAGGGCGCGGCGCATGACCTGGGCGTTCTCGACGGCCTTCACGCCGTCGGTGAAGGCGACGGCGCCGCTCTCGGCCAGCAGGCCCATCTCGGTGAGCTCGCGGCCCTCGAGGTTCCGCGTCACGGCGGCGTAGGTATAGACCTTCACGCGCTTCACCTCGCGGGCGCGCCGCGCGATGAACTCGACGCCGGCGACGTCGTCGATCACCGGGTCGGTGTTGGGCAGCCCGACCATCGAGGTCACGCCGCCCGCCGCCGCCGCGCGACCGGCGCTGTCCATGGTCTCCTTGTGCTCCTCGCCCGGCTCGCGGATCTGCACGCGCATGTCGACCAGGCCGGGCGCCAGGCAGGCGCCGGCGCAGTCGACCCGCTGCACGCCCTCCGGCACGCCGTCCTTGAAGAGGTCGGGGCCGAGGTCGGCGATTTTGCCGTCCTCGGCCAGCAGCGCGCCGGGCACATCCAGGCCGCTGGCCGGATCGAGCAGGCGGGCGTTCACGTAGGCGGTACGGTGCTTGGGCGGAAGGGCGGTCACTGGGCGGCCTGTTCCTGCTGGCTGCGCGCCAGGTGCAGATTGTGGTTCAGGGTTTCGAGGCAGGCCATGCGCACGGCAACACCCATTTCGACCTGTTCGCGGATCACCGAGCGATGAATGTCGTCGGCGAGCTCGCTGTCGATCTCGACGCCCCGGTTCATCGGCCCCGGATGCATGATGAGGGCGTTGGGCTTGGCCGCCTGCAGCTTCTCCCGGTCGAGCCCGAAGAAGTGGAAGTATTCGCGGGTCGAGGGCACGTAGCTGCCCTGCATGCGCTCGGTCTGCAGGCGCAGCATCATGACGATGTCGCAGTCTTCCAGGCCCTTGCGCATATCGGTGAAGGTCTCGACGCCCATGCGCTCGATGCTGCCGGGCATCAGAGTCGGCGGCGCGATGAGCCGCACGCGGGCGCCCAGCGTGGTCAGCAGATGGATGTTGGAGCGGGCGACGCGGCTGTGGGTGATGTCGCCGCAGATGGCGACCTGCAGCCCCTCGATGATGCCGAGGCGCCGGCGGATGGTGAGGGCATCGAGCAGCGCCTGGGTCGGGTGCTCGTGGCTGCCGTCGCCGCCGTTGATGACGGCGCAGTTCATCTTCTCGGCGAGCAGCTGCACGGCGCCGGAGTCCGGGTGGCGCACGACCAGCACGTCCGGGTGCATGGCGTTCAGCGTCATCGCCGTATCGATCAGGGTTTCGCCCTTCTTGATCGACGACCAGGCCACCGACATGTTGATCACGTCGGCACTGAGCCGCTTCGCAGCAAGCTCGAAGGACGTCCGCGTTCGCGTTGAACTTTCAAAGAAAAGATTAATGACCGTGCGGCCGGCCAGGAGATCCTTCTTCTTGTCCTCGCCGCGGTTCAGGTCGACGTAACCGTCGGAGCGGTCGAGCAAAAAGAGAATTTCACTTGCCGTCAGCCCCTCGATTCCGAGGAGGTGGCGGTGCCGATAGCCTTCGAAGGAGGCCGACGTGCCGTGCAAAGAAGCCATTAAAGCGGTCTTATGACACCGCGCCTGCCGGGGGGCAAGGGACAGTCGCCCGGGCCCAGCAGGATCGCCGGGCAGGAGGGTTCTAGATGATGCCTTTTCCGCGCAAACGGGCGCGTTCCCCGGGCCCGATGTCGAGCAGTTCCTCGAGCACCGCATCGCTGTCCTGGCCGGCGCGCGGTGGCGCGAATCGGTATTCGACGGGCGTCTCGGAGAACTTGATGGGGTTGCCGATGAGGTCGATCTTGCCGTCATGGCTGCCGCGGTAGGGCATGGAGATCTTCATCTCGCGGGCCACCACCTGCGGGTCGGCGAAGACCTGGTCGAGGGTGTTTACCGGGCCGGCCGGCACCGCCAGCTCGGCGAGACCGTCGACCCAGGCCTTCTGGGTCCTCTGACGGGTGATCTCCGGCAGCAGCGCGTAGAGGGCCTCGCGGTTGCGCACCCGCGAAGCATTGGTGAGGAAACGCTCGTCCTCGGCCAGCTCGGGACAGCCGGCGAAGCGGCAGAAGCGGGCGAACTGGCCGTCGTTGCCGACCGCCAGGATGAAGTAGCCGTCGGCGCAGGGCATCACCTTGTAGGGCACGATGTTGGGATGCTCGCTGCCCTGGCGCTTCGGCACCTGGCCGGAGGTCAGGTAGTTCAGCCCCTCGTAGGTCAGCCAGGAGACCTGGGTGTCGAGCAGGCCGAGATCGATGTGCTGGCCGAGGCCAGTCATGCCGCGGTAGTGCAGCGCCGCCAGGATCGCCGTCACCGCATACATGCCGCACATGATGTCGGCGATGCCGACGCCGACCTTCACCGGCTCGCCCTCCGGCTCCCCGGTCAGGCTCATGATGCCGCCCATTCCCTGGGCCAGATAGTCGTAGCCGGCGCGCGGCGCGTAGGGGCCGGTCTGGCCGAAGCCGGTGATCGAGCAGTAGATGAGCCCGGGATAGCGCGGCTTCAGGTCCTCGTAGCCGAGGCCGTAGCGCGCGAGGTTCCCGACCTTGTAGTTCTCCACCAGGATGTCGCAGAAGCCGATGAGCTCGCGGGCCAGTTGCTGGCCTTCCGGCTTGGAGATGTCGATGCTGACCGAGCGCTTGTTGCGGTTGGCGGAGAGGTAGTAGGCGCTCTCGGTAGTGTCCTCGCCGTCCTGGCCGGCCACGAAGGGCGGCCCCCACTTGCGGGTGTCGTCGCCCTGGCCGGGACGTTCGATCTTGATCACTTCGGCGCCGAGGTCGCCCAGGAGTTGGGTGCCGGTCGGGCCGGCCAGGATGCGGGTCAGGTCGAAGACCCGCAGGCCGGTAAGCGGAGCGGTCATCAGGCGGGAGTCCTCAAGCGGCGACGGTACATACCGGGTTTTGCCGTTCCGTCGCGGGGCGGTCAAGCGCCGCGGCCGCGGGGCAGCACGGCGGGATCACGCGATGAAGAGCACGAGCAGCGGCAGCGTGACGGCGGCGGCCAGGGTCTGCATGGTCAGGATGTTGGCGACGAGGCCGGGGGCGCCGCCCATCTGACGCGCCAGGATATAGGCGCTGGTCGCAGTGGGCAGGGCGCTGAAAAGCAAGGCAACGGTCCAGGCGAGGCCGTGCACGCCGAGCAGCCAGCAGAAGCCGGCGGTGAGCAGCGGCAGGCCGGCAAGCTTCAGCACGACGGCGGCGCCGACCCGGCCGCCGCTCGCCCTGGCGGCGCTCAGGTCGAGGCCGGCCCCTACGGCGAGCAGGGCCAGCGGCAGGGCGGCGCGGGCCAGGATGGCCAGGGTCTCGTGGGCCACCGGCGGCAGCCCGAGGCCGGTGAGGTTCAGGGCCAGTCCGGCCAGACAGGCGAGGATCAGGGGGTTGAGCAGCACCGACTTGAGGAGGCTGGCCCTGCGGCCGATAGGCTGACCGCCGAAACGCACCAGGGCCGCCACGGCGATGAAGTTCACGCTCGGCACCACCACCGCGACGATGAGGGCGGCAAGGGTGAGCCCCGCCTCGCCGTAGAGCGCGAAGGGAATGGACAGCCCGATGTAAGTGTTGGGCCGGATCGAGGTCTGCAGCAGCGCGGTGAAGGCGGCGTCGTCGCCTGGAGCGACCAGGTAGAATAGCAGCAGCAGGGCGGTCATGGCGAGGATCGCCAGCACTACGGCTGCGGCCATGGCGGCAGCCGGCAGGCTGGAGAAGTCCGCCTGCGCCAGGGAACTCACCAAGAGAGCCGGCAGCAGGAAGAAGTAGCAGAGGCGCTCGGCCGGCTCCCAGAATCCCTCGGCAATCCAGCCGCGGCGGCGGATCACCAGGCCGAGAAGGATGAGCAGGAAGACGGGAAGGACGGCGGTGGCGAGGGCCTGCATGGGAAGGGGTCAGCGCCCGCTCTGGCGCGAGATGGCGTCGAGGGCGCCCTGCAGGATGTAGGCGGCGGCCATCTTGTCGACCACCGCGGCCCGGCGCTTGCGGGTCATGTCGGCCTCGCTGACCAGGAAGCGCTCGACGGCAGCGGTGGAGAGGCGCTCGTCCCAGAACGCCATGGCCTGCGTAAAGCCGGCCTTTTCGACCAGGTTGCGGGCAAGCTGGCGCACCGACTGGCAGCGCGGCCCCTCGCTGCCGTCCATATTCATCGGCAGGCCGATGACGAGGCCGCCGATGCGGTAGTCACGGCAGAGGACGGCGAGGCGCGCGGCGTCATCGGCGAACTTGCCGCGCTTGATGGTCTCCAGCGGCGAAGCGACCTTCAGGGCCGAGTCGGAGATGGCGACGCCGATGGTCTTGCTGCCGGGGTCGAGCCCTAGCAGGCGCTGGCCCGGCTGCAGCCGGGCGGCCAGTTCTGTGACGGCGAGGTCCATCGCTTGGGGAAGCCCCGGAGGTGGAAAGGAAAACAACCCCTTATAGGCAGGCCCCGGCGGGCCGGCAAGGCGGCCTGGGACCTGCCCCAATCTTGCAGCAGGGCAGGGCGGGTGCTAGGTTCCGGCGGTTTTTGATCGCTCTGACGCCCGTGCCGGGCGTTTCCCCGGGAGGTCCCCCGCGGGCGCGCCGGCGGGCGGAGCTTTTCCGGAAATGAGGGTTTGGACCGATGTCGGTCGACAAGGAAACTGTCGCGAAGATCGCGAGACTGGCGCGCGTTCGCGTCGACGAGAGCCGCGGCGAAGCGCTGGCCAAGGAGCTGTCCAACATCCTGGACTGGATCGAGCAGCTTTCCGAGCTGGATACCGAAGGCGTCGAGCCGATGACCTCCGTGGTCTCCATGACGCTGCCGCTGCGCGACGACGCGGTGACCGATGGCGGCTATCCCGACCGCGTGACGGCCAACGCCCCGGAAGCCACCCATGGTTTCTACACGGTGCCGAAGGTGGTCGAATAATGAGCGAGCTCACCAACCTGACGATCGTCGGCGCGCGCGACCTGCTGGCCAAGGGCGAGATCTCGTCCAAGGAACTGACCGAAGCGCACATCGTCGCCGTAGAGGCGGCGCGGCCGCTAAACGCCTTCATCACCGAGACGCCGGAAAAGGCGCTGGAGATGGCGAGGGCTTCCGACACCAGGCGCGCGGCCGGCGAGGCCGGCATCCTCGAGGGCCTGCCCATCGGCATGAAGGATCTGTTCTGCACCGAGGGCGTGCTGACCACAGCGGCCTCGCACATCCTCGACGGCTTCCACCCGACCTACGAGTCGACCGTCAGCCGCAACATGTGGGACGCGGGCGCGGTGCTGCTCGGCAAGACCAACCTGGACGAGTTCGCCATGGGCTCCTCCAACATGACCAGCTTCTACGGCGGCGTGGAGAACCCCTGGCGCCGCTCCGGCGACAACCGGCCGCTGGTGCCCGGCGGCTCCTCCGGCGGCTCGGCCACAGCCGTGGCGGCGCGCTGCGCGCTGGGCGCGACGGGCACCGACACCGGCGGCTCGATCCGCCAGCCGGCCGCCTTCTGCGGCATCGTCGGCATGAAGCCGACCTATGGGCGCTGCTCGCGCTGGGGCATTGTCGCCTTCGCCTCCTCGCTCGACCAGGCGGGACCGATGGCGCGCAGCGTGCAGGACACGGCGATCCTGCTGCGCGCCATGGCCGGCTATGATGCCAAGGATTCGACCTCGGTGAACGTTGCGGTGCCGGACTACGAGGCGGCGATGACCGGCGACGTCAAGGGCATGAAAATCGGCATCCCGAAGGAGTACCGCGTCGACGGCATGGCGGGCGAAATCGACCAGCTGTGGCAGCAGGGCATCAAGTGGCTGGAGGAGGCCGGCGCCGAGGCGGTGGAAATCTCCCTGCCGCACACGCGCTACGCGCTGCCGACCTACTACATCATCTCGCCGGCGGAGGCATCGTCGAACCTGGCGCGTTACGACGGCGTGCGCTACGGCCTGCGCGAGGAAGGCGCCACGCTGGACCAGATGTACGAGGCGACGCGCGGCAAGGGCTTCGGTGCCGAGGTGCAGCGCCGCGTGTTGATCGGCACCTACGTGCTGTCGGCGGGCTACTACGACGCCTACTACAACAAGGCGCGCAAGGTGCGCAGCCTGATCGCCGGCGATTTCGCCAAGGCCTACGAGAAGGTCGACGCCATCCTGACGCCGACAGCACCTTCGCCGGCTTTCGGCATGGGCGACAAGATGGACGACCCCATCGCCATGTACCTGAACGACGTCTTCACCGTGCCGGCCTCGCTGGCCGGCCTGCCGGGCATCTCGATCCCGGCGGGGCTGTCGGCGGAGGGATTGCCGCTCGGCTTGCAGCTGCTCGGCAAGGCCTTCGACGAGGAGACGGTGTTCAAGGTGGCAGGCGTGCTGGAAGCGGCGGCGGCCTTCGAGGCGAAGCCCGCCTTCCTGGCGGCGTGAGGGCTCCGAGCACGGGACGAGTCATTTACGGACGGAGCCTCAAGCGGCGCCGATGGTGCGTCTACTCCTCCCGTCACCCTCGGGCTTGACCCGAGGGTCCATGCGGCCACAGCGAGGTGGGTGAGCCATGGATGCCCGGGTCGAGCCCGGGCATGACAGCTGGAAGGGAAGGCGGCAGCGTCCTACGAGAAGCAGTTGTGGTGCGGAGAAGAGAGATGTCACTGATTAAAGGCAAGACGGGCGAGTGGGAGATGGTCATCGGGCTGGAGGTCCACGCCCAGGTGATCTCCAAGTCGAAGCTGTTCTCAGGCGCATCGACGGAGTTCGGGGCGGTGCCCAACAGTCAAGTCTCCCTGGTCGACGCGGCCATGCCGGGGATGCTGCCGGTGCTGAACAAGTACGTGGTGGAGCAGGCGGTGCGCACCGGCCTCGGCCTCAAGGCGCAGATCAACCTGACCTCGGTATTCGAGCGTAAGAATTACTTCTACGCCGACCTGCCGCAGGGCTATCAGATCTCCCAGTACCTGCAGCCCATCGTCGGCGAAGGCACCATCATCCTCGACCTGGAAGACGGCGAGACGCGCGAGGTCGGCATCGAGCGCCTGCACCTGGAGCAGGATGCTGGCAAGTCGATCCACGACCAGCACCCGACGCAGTCCTACATCGACCTGAACAGGTCAGGCGTGGCACTGATGGAGATCGTCTCCAAGCCGGACATGCGCTCTGCGGAGGAGGCGGGAGCCTACCTGCGCAAGCTGCGCACCATCCTGCGCTATCTCGGCACCTGCGACGGCAACATGGATGAAGGCTCGATGCGCGCCGACGTGAACCTTTCGATGCGTCGACCGGGCGAGCCCATGGGCACGCGCACCGAGACGAAGAATGTGAATTCGATCCGCTTCGTGCAGCAGGCCATCGAGCAGGAAGCCCGGCGCCAGGTCCAGGTCCTCGAAGACGGCGGCAAGATCGTGCAGGAGACGCGTCTCTACGACGGCATGAAAGGGACCTCGCGCTCCATGCGCTCCAAGGAGGAGGCCCACGACTACCGCTATTTCCCCGACCCGGACCTGCTGCCGCTGGAGCTCGATGCGGCCTGGGTGGAGGACATCAAAACCAAGCTTCCGGAGTTGCCGGACGAGAAGAAGGCTCGCTTCGTCAAGGATTTCGGCTTATCGATCTATGACGCCGGCGTGCTGGTCGCCGACCGCGACACCGCGGCCTTCTTCGAGACGGTGGCTGAGGGGCGCGATCCGAAGCTGGCGGCCAACTGGGTAATCGGCGACTACTTCGGCGCGCTCAACAAGAGCGGCGCCGACCTGCAGACGGCGCCGGTCGATGCCGGAAAGCTGGGCGGCCTGCTCGACCTCATCACCGACGGTACCATCTCCGGCCGCATCGCCAAGGAGGTCTTCGAGGAGATGTGGGAGCGCGGCGAGGAAGCCGCGGCCATCGTCGAGGCCAAGGGCCTGAAGCAGATCAGCGACAGCTCCGAGATCGAAGGACTGGTCGACGAGATCATCGCCGGCAATCCCGGCCAGGTCGAGCAGTTCAAGGGCGGCAACGAGAAGATCCTCGGCTGGTTCGTCGGCCAGGTAATGAAAGCGACCCAGGGCAAGGCCAATCCGGGTCTGGTGAATCAGGTGCTGCGCAAGAAGCTGGGATGAGTGCCTAGCCCGTGAGGTGGTTGCGCTTCATGTAGAGGGTGGTGTCGGTTGCGGCGACGAAGCGGCGGCTGACACCCTTTGGCTCACGCAGCCAGGCGCCGGCGCCGTAGCGCGCATCGCCCGCCTCGAGGCATCCTGACACCACGAAAAATTCCAGGCCTCGCGGTGCGGCTGTCGCGTCGATCCAGTCGGCCGGCAGCGCGCTGCCGGCGGCCAACCGCAGCATCGTGATGTCCTCCGGGTAGGCGGCATCGCGATAGAGCGGCAAGACCTCGACGCCGGGCGACTTGGCCAGCCAGTCGGCTGACGTGGTGTCGACTACGACGTGGTCACGGCCTTCCCCGGCGAACTGGCAGAGCTTCACGAAGATGACACAGCCGTCCTTGGAGAAGGGGGCATGGCTGAAGCCCGAGGGGTTCAGCAGAAAAGTGCCCGCCGGATAGTCGCCGTGCTCGTCGGAGAAGACGCCTTCCAGGACCAGGATCTCCTCGCCCTGCGGATGGCCGTGCGCGGGGAAGGCCGATGTCGCATCGTAGCGCACCACCGAGGTGACACGGCTGAACTCGCCGTCTATCAAATCGAGCCGCTTGCGCCACACCGTGGGGCTGGGGCTTGCCTGCCAGTCCATTGCCGCCGTGTCCATGGCTGCCGGACGGCTGAAATCGGCATTCAGAGTGTCGCTCATCCCAGCCTCCGCATTTTATCTATCTACAGGCAGAAAACGGGCAGATAGGTAACCTGATTTTGATGCGCAAGCCCTGCGCCACCCTTGCAATCGGGCGGCGCTGGCCGCATTTGATTTTGAGCGTGGCGGCAAGGGGCTGCTGCATCCTGATGGGGAAGGGAGATTTGCATGACCCTCGAGCTCTATTCCTGGGCGACGCCGAACGGCCATAAGATTCACATCATGCTGGAGGAACTAGGCGTTCCCTACAAGGTGCATGCGATCAACATCGGTGCGGGCGATCAGTTCGAGCCGGACTTTCTGAAGATCAGCCCCAACAACAAGATGCCCGCGATTGTCGATCCGGACGGCCCCGACGGCAAGCCGCTTTCCCTCTTCGAGAGCGGCGCCATCCTGATCTACCTGGCCGAAAAGCATGGCAAGCTGCTGCCCAGCGAGCCACGCAGCCGTTACACGGCCCTACAGTGGCTGATGTGGCAGATGGGCGGCCTCGGCCCCATGCTTGGGCAGGCCCACCACTTCCGCAACTACGCGCCCGAGCGCATCGACTACGCCTATAACCGCTACACCAACGAGGCCCGCCGACTCTACCGCGTGCTGGACCAGCGCCTCGGCGAGACTCCCTACCTGGCCGGTGACGACTATTCCATCGCCGACATTGCAGCCTGGCCTTGGACGCGCTTTCCAGACCGCCAGGGCGTGGAGCGTGACGAGCTGCCCAACTTCAAACGCTGGTTCGATGGCATCGCCGAGCGTCCGGCGGTGCAGCGTGGCGTGAAGGTGCTGGAGGAGCTGCGCAGCGAAGGTTTCGACGCCAAGGCCAGGGACATTCTCTTCGGCGCCGGCCAGTACGCGAGGCGCTGATCCTGAGGTGGGCCGCCTACCGGCGCCGGGCGGCGTAACCAGCCCTCTCAGGGGATGTGGCAGACGGCGAGGCCGCGCTTTTCCAGGTATTGCTGGTGATAATCCTCGGCCTTCCAGAAAGGCCCGGCCGCCGTCACCTCGGTGACGATCTTGCGCGGGAAGCGGCCGGAGGCGTCCTCGTGCTGCTTGGATGCCAGCGCCGCGGTCTGCTGCTTGGGGCTGTGGAAGAAGATCGCCGAGCGATACTGGCTGCCGATGTCCGGACCCTGGCGGTTCAGGGACGTCGGATCATGGCTGTCCCAGAAGACTTCCAGCAGCTGCTTATAGCTCACCTTGTCCGGGTTGAAGGTCACCTGGACCACTTCGGCGTGCCCGGTGCGGCCGCTGCAGACCTCCTCGTAGGTCGCATTGTCGAGCATGCCGCCCATGTAGCCCGCGGCGGTCTCGACCACGCCGGGTACGCGGCGAAAGGCGGCCTCGACACCCCAGAAGCATCCGGCGGCAAAGGTAGCAGTTTCCATTGGTGGTCCTCCCTCATGGCTGAGCGCCTCGATCGTCACAGAGCTAGCCCGGACTTCTCAAACTATGGCGGAGCGTCATCGCGTCAGGAAGCCCGCTCGGCA
>WHTV01000052.1 GCA_009377535.1 Kiloniellaceae bacterium | reverse complement strand
CTTGGCACAAAGCCGCTCCGGCAGAATGGTTCAATATGACCATGAAAGGCTCTAGTCGCCTGTTTGCGCAGCCTGCCGGCGAGGTGACGCCGGATCAGGCGTGGCCGACCTGCAGGCAGCGTTGCGGGAGCAGGGCCGCCATGATGGCGGCGACCTTCTCGGGATCGTCGCGGAAGGACAGACCGACCGTCTCGTCGCGCCGCCACACCACCTCGCCGCCGAAGTGGACGGCGCCGCCCAGCACCAGGGTGACCTTGGTGCCGACGGGAATGTCGGACCCGGTCCACAGCTTCACCCCGTTGAGGGAGGCATCGAGGACGGTCGCCTCCACATTTCCGTGGGGGCTCAGAAGACGGGCCTTGAGGACGGTCGCGGCGCGGATGAAACGGCGCCGGTCGGCGGAACTGGAAGCCTGAAGTTTGGAAGCGCTGACGTCCTGGTCCCACGACATGGATCACCACCGATAATGTGGGCGGCGCTGCCGCGGCCCTGGTTTGACTTGCGTCCCGGCACCCGTCGACCCGCACCCGCCGGGCCGGGAGCGAGTGAGCCAGCGACAGTTGGGGGATCCTGCCGCTGGCTCGATCGAGACAGATAATCTTCCACAAGCCGATTGGGGAAAGCTTAGGAATTACCTCATGGTCGCACCACATCCTTGCGACCGACTTAAGTTATAAGGTTAAGAGATTCGCCAAGGTGAGCGGGAGGCGGCCGACGGAGGTCTCGCTGGATCAGGAAACCACGCGAATGTGCTTCTTGAAGACTTTAAGAGCGTCACCCAAGCTTTTGGCGCGCTTGAGTTTTTCGCGTCCAGAGAAGACGACGTATTCGGTCGAGCGGCTGTCGCCCTGCTTGGCGATGGCATAGAGCGGGGCGTCGTGGGTGTGCCGGAATACCGAGAAGATGGCCGAGCCGCCCACCTGGTCGATGGCGTAGTCGCGCCACTCGCCGCAGGCCACGTTGCGGCTGTACAGGGAAAGCAGCTGGTTCAGTTCGGCCCGATCGAAAAACACGCGACGCGGGGTTTTGCGGTATTCGCTGAAGCGGTACAGCTGGCTCATGCAGGCGGCCGGGCTCCCTTGCGTCGTTCCTACGAAGTCTTGTTCTTTCAGGACGTCTAGTTTTCCGTAATTTTCCGCTGCCGTCCAGCCAAGACGGCCGCAACGGCGGATTTCCTGGACGCGCCTGGGGCGGGGCGTGCGGCGGGGAAGCGGCCGGAGGCCGGCTTAGCGCACTCGGGTGGCGCTGCTCGCCAACTCGTCGGGCTGGCGATAGCAGCTGATGGCGCCGAGGGTGCGGTAGCAATAGGTGGCGGCCAGCTCGGCTTTGGCCTGCGCCTCGGCGGCGGCCAGTTCCTCCTCGGAGACGAAGTCGCGGCAGTAGCCCTCGCCGTTGGCCAGGGCCAGGGTCGAGCAATCCTGGTCGAAGGCCCAGGTCGCCACATGGTCGCCGATGGTCTTGTCGCTGTGCACGAAGGTGACCAGGGAGGCGCCGGCCAGCATGGCCGAGGACGCCGGGTCGCAGGCGGCCAAGCCCAGCGCGAGCAGGGGGCCCGAAAGAACAAGCGGGAGGCTGCGTCTCATACCTTGAGCTCCTGATCGCCCTGCGCCGCCGCTGCCGCCCGCTCGTCCTTGCGAGCCGACCTGACAACGCCGCTCCGTCCGCTTAGGATGTCCCCCGAAAGGGACCCGTGGCGGGCGGGAGCCGCGGCGGTTTGCGGCGGATTTTCGCCAAACACCGGCAATCAGTCTGGCGGTCCGCGCTGAAGAATCTCTTAACAGGCAGCAAGTTGGCGTGGAATATCAGAAATACCGCATAACAGATTGGTAAACATACGAAATGGAGGTCGTAATTCATGGCAGCGACGCCCCCGGTCTGCGACTTCGGCTGGAAGGCCGACGACTTCTCGTTGCTCGGCACCGACGGCAAGACCCACAGCCTGGCCGAACTGGCCGGGCCGCAGGGCACCTTGATCGTCTTCATGTGCAATCACTGCCCCTATGTCCGCGCCATCGCCGGCCGGCTGGCGGCGGAGGCCAAGGCGCTGACCGCACTCGGCATCGGTGTGGTCGGCATCAATGCCAACGATCCCTCCGCCTATCCTGAGGACTCCTACGAGAACATGGCGGCCTTCGCCGAGGAACACGGCTTCGAGTTCCCCTACCTGGTCGACCCAACCCAGGAGACCGCGCGCAGCTATGGGGCTGTCTGCACCCCGGACTTCTTCGGCTTCAACAAGGATCTGGAGCTGCAGTACCGCGGCCGGCTCGACGAATCCCGCACCACCCTGGTGCCCGGCGCCCGGCGCGAGCTCTTCGAGGCCATGAAGCAGGTGGCGGAAACCGGCCGGGGGCCGGCTGAGCAGATCCCCTCGATGGGCTGCAGCATCAAGTGGAAGGCTGCCTGAGGGCCGGTCCCGGAAGCCGGAAACGGCGCTCTCCCAGCGGCCGGGCGCGGGCGCTGCCGGTGAATCGGTGGTTGATGCAGCCGGGCAAGGGCATTATCAACGAGGCGCCGTCGGAGTCTTGAGGTACAGCTTCGCATGAGACCGGCCGCGGCCCCGCGATGAACCTCGGGGAAGCGAAGCGGGCGACTGCGACAAGGGAGTGGCCAGTGGCCGATATCTTTAAGGAAGTCGAAGAGGATCTTCGCCGCGATAAGGCGGCGGACTGGTGGAAGCGGAACAGCCTCTACATCTATGCGACGGCGGCAGTGGTGGTGCTCGGCGTGGCCGGCTATCAGGGCTGGCGCTCCTACGATGAAAAGCTGCGCGGCGAGCAGTCCGACAGCTATGCCGAAGCCCTGCGGCTCATCGAGAGCGGCGACCAGGCGCAGGCCCGGCAGATCCTGGAAGCCCTCAGCGACCCCGCCGGCAGCGGCTACCCGCTGCTGGCCGCGCTCAGCGAAGCCAACCTCGCCGCCGAAATGGGCGATACCGCCACGGCCGAGCGCATCTGGGGCGAACTGGCCGGCAACGGGAGCGCAAGCCCGGCCGTCAGCGACCTGGGCACCCTCTATGCCGTCATGCGGCGGATGAACGACGGTGATGCCGCCGCGCTGCGCGGCGAGCTGCGCCCGCTGACCGCCCCGGACGGCCCCTATCGCTTCACCGCGCTGGAGTTGCTGGCGGCGCTGGCCCTGCGCCAGGGCGATACCGCCGCGGCCCGCGAACACCTCACCGCGATCACCGACGATCCCGCCGCGCCTGCCGGCAGCCGCTCGCGCGCGGCCGAGCTGCTCGCCTCCTTCCCTGGATGAATTCCATATGTCTTTGATTCTGAAGCGCTTTCTTCTGCCGCTTTCCCTGCTGCTGACGTCATCTGCCTGCGGCATCACCGACTGGTTCGGAGAAGCCGAGGATCCGCCGCTGCCGGGCCAGCGCATCGCGATCCTGGCTTACGAGCGCGGCCTTCGCGCCGACCCTGCCATCGCCGACGTGGTGGTTCGCCTGCCGGAGCCTTATGTGAACGCCGACTGGTCGCAGCCCGGCGGCAGCGCCGCGCATGCCATGTACCACCTGTCGCTGAGCGCCAGCCCACGCCAGGTCTGGAGCGCCGACGTGGGCCAGGGCTCCGGCGACGTGGCGCAGCTGCTGGCGCAGCCCCTTGCGGTCGGCGACACCGTCTACGCCATGGACTCCGGCTCCCTGGTTTCCGCCTTCTCGGCCGACGACGGCAGTCGCCGCTGGCAGGTCGACCTGGAGGACGAGGACGAGGACGACGGCTTCTTCGGCGGCGGCATCGCCTTCGAAGGCGACAGGATCTTCGCGGCGACCGGCTTTGCCCGGGTGTTCGCGCTGGACGCCGAGACCGGCGAGACCCTGTGGATCCACAAGGCCCCTTCGCCGATACGCGGCGCCCCGGTGGTGAGCGACGGCCGCGTCTTCGTGATCACCCTGGACAACCAGATGCTGGTGCTGAACGTCGCAACGGGCGAGCGCCTGTGGAACCATGTCGGGGTGCAGGAAACCGCCGGCCTGCTGGGGTCGGCCAGCCCCGCAGTGGCCCGCAACACGGTGGTGGTGCCCTATTCCTCGGGCGAGGTGCTGGCCCTGCTCACCGACGACGGCCGCACGGTGTGGAGCGAGACCCTGAGCGCCGTCCGCCGGCTCGATCCGCTGGCCGACATCGCCCAGATACGCGGCCTGCCCGTGATCGACCGCGATCTCGTGCTGGCGATCAGTCATGCCGGGCGCATGATGGCGGTCGACCTGCGCCAGGGCGTGCGCGCCTGGCAGGTCGACATCGGTGGCGTGCAGATGCCTTGGGCGGCCGGCGACTTCATCTACCTGGTGACCAACGATGGCCAGGTGGTCTGCCTGCAGCGCCGTGACGGGCGCATCCGCTGGGTCACGCCGTTGCCGCGCTTCGCCGACCCGGAAGCGCAGGAAGGCCCGATCCGCTGGCGCGGCCCGGTGCTGGCCGGCGACCGCCTGATCCTCGCCGGCTCGCACGGCGAGGTGATCTCGGTATCGCCCTACGACGGCAAGGCGCTCGGCGCCATCTCTCTCGGCGACGGCGTGGCCGTGGCGCCGGTGGTGGCCAACAACAGCCTCTACCTGCTGACCGACGGCGGCCAGTTGATCGCCCTGAGGTAGGCTGGACTGTTGCGTCCTGCGAGACGCACGTCCGGGCTGCCCGGTCGCGCTCCTCGGGATGAGGTCAATCTTTGACAGTCAGACCGCCCTTCTCCCCAAGGGGAGGGGTGGAACATTTTTCCGTAGCCGGGCCTTATGCCATCACCATGACCATCACCGTCGTCATCATCGGACGCCCCAACGTGGGCAAGTCGACGCTCTTCAACCGGCTGGTCGGGCAGCGCGTGGCGCTGGTCGACGACGAGCCCGGCGTCACCCGCGACCGCCGCGAGGGCGAGGCCAACCTCTTCGGCCTGGAGTTCCGCGTGGTCGATACCGCCGGCCTCGAGGAACGCTTCGACGCCAGCCTGGAAGGACGCATGCGCGCGCAGACCGAATTGGCGCTGGCCGAAGCCGATCTCGCCCTGCTGGTGTTCGACGCGCGCGCCGGCATCACCCCGCTGGACGAGCACTTCGCCAAGTGGCTGCACCGCAGCGGCACGCCGGTCGCCCTGGTCGCCAACAAGTGCGAGGGGCGCGCGGCCGAGGCCGGGCTCGGCGAGGCCTATGCCCTCGGCCTCGGCCAGGCCATCCCGATCTCCGCCGAGCACGGCATGGGCATGAGCGACATCTACGACGCCGTCGCCGCAGTGGCCGCGCCGGCGGCCGAGGCGGCGGCCGGCGTGGAGGAGCTGGCGGAGGCGGGCGTGCTGCAGCTGGCCATCGTCGGGCGCCCCAATGTCGGCAAGTCGACCCTGGTCAACAAGCTGCTCGGCGAGGAGCGCCTGCTGACCGGCCCCGAGGCGGGCATCACCCGGGATTCCATCGCCGTCGACTGGACCTTCCGCGGCCGGGCGCTGCGCCTGGTGGACACCGCCGGGCTGCGCCGCAAGGCGCGGGTGACGGGCAAGCTCGAGAAGCTCTCGATCCAGGACACCCTGCGCTCGATCCGCTTCGCCCATGTGGTGGTGCTGCTGCTCGACGTCGAGGAGGGGCTGGAAAAGCAGGATCTCACCATCGCCTCCATGGTGGTGGAGGAGGGCCGCGCCCTGGTCATCGGCGTCAACAAGTGGGACTCCTGCCGCGACCGCGAGGCCCGGCTGGCGGCGATCCACGCCCGCCTGGAGCGCTCCCTGCCGCAGACCCGTGGCATCCCGGTGGTGACGCTCTCCGCCCTGCAGGGACACAACATCGAGGTGCTGATGAACGCCGTGCTGGGCGCCTACGACGTGTGGAACCGGCGCATCGGCACCTCGGAGCTGAACCGCTGGCTGGATGTGGTGACCGCCTCGCACCCGCCGCCGGCCAGTTCCGGCCGGCCGGTGCGCCTGAAGTACATCACCCAGGCCAAGGCGCGGCCGCCGACCTTCGCGATCTTCTGCTCCAAGCCGGACGAACTGCCGTCGTCCTACCTGCGCTACCTGGAAAACGGCCTGCGTCAGGCATTCGCCCTGCCGGGCACCCCCGTCCGCATCCACTTCCGCAAGGGCGACAACCCCTACGCGGGCAGGAAGAAGAAGCGGTGACCGATAAAGCACGCAACAAGGGCAAGTTCATGGTCCTGCTGCGCAGCGACGTGGACTATGAGCACCTCTTCGCTGCGATCGAATACGACGGGCGGGAGATTGCCATCGTCACGCAGGAAGAAGGCAAAGAGCACCTCAAGCTCGAGGCGTCGTTCGGCGATCCTATCAAGCCTGGGATTGCCTGGATTGTCGAACTGGACGGCTTTCTCGAAGCGGTGCAGGCCGCCAAGAAGCGATTGCTCGAGCGTTAGGGCCTACTGCGCCTCGACCACTTCGCCGTTCTTTGTGCAGGCGGGCTCTGCCAGGTCGACGAA
Organism: Kiloniellaceae bacterium; assembly: GCA_009377535.1. Classification (GTDB taxonomy): domain Bacteria; phylum Pseudomonadota; class Alphaproteobacteria; order Kiloniellales; family Kiloniellaceae; genus Pelagibius. Next base: position 20,985 of record WHTV01000052.1, on the reverse strand, counting down.
GAGGCCGGTGATTTCTTCTGGCGTGCGCAGGGTCTGAGGATCTTCGCCGGGGAAGGCGGCGGCGCGCATGGCGGTGCGGATGGGGCCGGGCGACAGGAGGTTGGCGCGCACCCTGGTCTTGGTGATTTCCGCGGCGTAGGTCCTGACCAGGGCCTCGAGGGCGGCCTTGGTCACCGCGTAGGGGCCCCAGTAGGCCATCCTGCCGCTGGCGGCGCCGGAGGTGACGAAGATCGCGCGGCCGGCATCGGAGAGGCGCAGCAAGGGGTCGAGGCTGCGGATCAGGCGGTAGTTGGCGGTCACGTTCACGTCCATGACCTCCTGCCAGATATCAGGCGGGATGTGGCCGACGGGGGTGAGCGGCCCGAGAATGCCGGCGTTGCCGACCAGGATATCCAGCTTGCCGTAGCGCTCGTTCAAGGAGGCGCCGAGGCGGTCGAGGCCGTCGAGGTCGCGCAGGTCGTGCGGCACCAGCAGCGGTTGCTTGCCGCCGGCGGCGCGGATGGCGTCGTCGAGTTCTTCCAGGGCGCCGACGGTGCGCGCGATGAGGACCAGCTGCGCCCCCTCGGCGGCGAAACGCTGGGCGACGGCGGCGCCGATGCCGCGCGAGGCCCCGGTGATCACAGCGAGGCGGCCCTCCAGGCGGCCCGAACCCTTCGACATCACGCTTCCTTCTCCTTTGGGCGGCGGCGGCGCACGAGGCGGCGCGAGCCGAAACAGATCATCAGGCCGGCCAGGGCGCCGGCGGCGGCATAGCTGAGGCCTTCGGGGGTCAGCGGCAGGGCGGGGGCGAAGTCGCCCAGGGTCGCCTCCAGCAGGCCGTTGTCCATGTGCTGGGCGAAGGCGAAGGGACGCTCCAGCGGGCTCGCCTCGCGCAGCGCCCGGTAGGCAGCCTCCATGCGGTCGAGCTGGAAGATGCTCTCGGACATGCGCCCGCCTTCCAGGCGGTGCGGCGGGCTGTCGAGAAAGGTCTCGACGTAGTCCTCCACCGAGAGGCCCTTGGCGGCGGCGTCGTCGCGGATCTCGGCGGCGCGCAGGCGGGCCTGGTCGATGCGCCCGCCGAGGCGCTGGACGTAGTGCGCGAAGTATTCGGGGAACTGCGAGAAGGCCGCGCCGCCGGCAACGGCACCGAGACTGTAAAGCAGGCGAGCGAACATCGACGAAGGCGGGCGCCGTCAGGCGCGTTCGGCGAGGAGGGAGAGTTGCGCCGGCTGGTCGCGGCCGGCGAAGTCGGTCAGGCGGATCGGATAGTCGCCGGTGAAGCAGGCATCGCAGTATTTCGGCGCCGTCGCTTCGCGGCCCTCCTGGCCCATGGCGCGGTAGAGCCCGCCGATGGAGATGAAGGCGAGGCTGTCGACGCCGATGTGGCGGCCCATCGCCTCGACGTCCATGGCGGAGGCAAGCAGTTCCTCGCGCTGCGGCGTGTCGATGCCGTAGAAGCAGGAATGGGTGGTCGGCGGCGCAGCGATGCGCATGTGCACCTCGGTGGCGCCGGCGGCGCGCACCATCTCGACGATCTTGATGGAGGTGGTGCCGCGCACGATGGAGTCGTCGACCAGCACGACCCGCTTGCCGGCAATCGATTGGCGGTTGGCGTTGTGCTTCAGCTTGACGCCGAGATTGCGGATCTGCTGGCCCGGTTCGATGAAGGTGCGCCCGACGTAGTGGTTGCGGATGATGCCGAGCTCGAAGGGGATAGCCGCCTCGGCGGCATAGCCGATGGCGGCCGGCACGCCGGAATCCGGCACCGGGATCACCACGTCGGCCGGCAGGCCGCTCTCCTGGGCCAGCACATGGCCGATGGCCTTGCGGGCCTGGTAGATGGAGATGCCCTCCATCATGGAGTCCGGCCGCGCGAAGTAGATGTACTCGAAGATGCAGGGCCGCCGCTGGGCCGGCGGGAAGGGTCGCAGCGAGTGCACGCCGGACTCGTCCAGCACCACCATCTCGCCGGCCTCGACGTCGCGCACGAACTCGGCGCCGATGATGTCGAGGGCGCAGGTCTCCGAGGCCACCACGTTGGCGTCGCCGAGGCGGCCGAGCACCAGCGGGCGCACGCCCAGCGGATCGCGCACGGCGAAGATGCAGCTCTGGGAGACGGCGACGAGGGAATAGGCGCCTTCGATCTGGCGCAGCGCCGCGATGATGCGGTCGACCAGGCCGGCGGCTTCGGAGGTGGCGATGAGGTGGAGAATCACCTCGGTGTCGGTGGTCGACTGGAAGATGGCGCCCTGGTTCACCAGGCGGCGGCGCAGGTCGCGCGCGTTGGTCAGGTTGCCGTTGTGGGCGAGGGCGAAGCCGCCGCAGGAGAGATCGGCGAACAGCGGCTGCACGTTGCGCAGCGCCGTCTCGCCGGTGGTCGAGTAGCGGTTGTGGCCGATGGCGGCATGGCCGGCGAGGCGAGCCATGACCTCTTCGGAGGAGAAGATGTCGCCGACCAGCCCGAGGTCGCGATGGGCGTTGAAGTGCTTGCCGTCAAAGGCGACGATCCCGGCCGCCTCCTGGCCGCGATGCTGCAGGGCATGCAGCCCGAGGGTGGCCAGAGCCGCGGCATCGTCGTTGCCGAAGATCCCGAAGACGCCGCATTCGTCGTGAAACTTGTCGTCGTCGCCCCAGCTATGAGGGCTGGGACGGGCGAGGGACGGAGGATTGCGGGTCATCACTGGGTGGTCTCTCCCGGCGTGGTTTCGTCCGACAACAGGCCTTCGATGGCTTTCTCGATCTCGTCGCGCATGCCCTCATCGTACGCGGGTTGCGCCTCCTCCGCATCGGCCTTGCGCAGCGGAGAAACGAGCTGTCGGTAGGCCTGTTCGGCGCGGCGCAGTTCGTCGGCCCGATGCCTGGCGTCTTCGGCGGCCTGGTCGCCGCGCTCCAGCAGCGCGGCCGGCACGAGGGTCAGCATCAGGCCGGCACCCCGCTCCACCAGGGGGCGCGACCTGGCTTCCTGGATCCACCCGGGCCGTTCTTCCTCGCTCACCATGTAGCCCAGCGCCAGCCAGGCCAGCACCACGATCACGCCGCCGCGCGCGATGCCGAACAGCAAGCCGAGGGAACGGTCGAGGGGGCCGAGGCTGCTGTGTTGGATGCGATTAGAGATGATGCGCGTCAACACCGAAAACAACACCAGGGTGACCAGAAAAATCCCGACGCCGGTGACCAGGCTGGCGATGAACTCCACGGTGATGACGCCGAGCACCCAGGGTTGCACCAGCGGAAAGGCGTAGAGCGTGACGAAGGCGGCGCCGACCCAGGAGGCAACGCCCAGTACCTCGTGGACGAAGCCGCGCACGAGGGCGAAGATGCCCGACACCACCAGCACGATGATGACGATGAGGTCCGCCAGGTTGATCGGCAAGCTGTCCATTGACGCTCTCTAGTAGGCCTGCTGCACGCGGCCGGATCGTTTCTGCGGCAGGTCCCCCGGGGCCGCGAGGCGGGCGACCAGGTCCTGCAGGTGGGCTATTTCCTCGATGACCAGTCCCGGACCGCCGACGGGGCCTGCCTTGCCCCCGGCCTTCCCGGGCCCCTGCTTGCGCCGGGGGGCGATCCAGGCGCGCGAAAAGCCGAGCTTCTCGGCCTCCTTCAGGCGCAATTCCACCTGGCTGACCGGGCGGATCTCGCCCGACAGGCCGATCTCGCCGAAAATCACCGTCTCTTCCGGCACTTCCTGTCCCGTTGCCGCTGAAACCAGGGCCGCCGCGACGGCCAAGTCCGCCGCCGGCTCCCCGATCCTGAGGCCGCCGGCAACGTTCAAATATACCTCTTGGCCGGCCAATGCCAGCCCGCATCGGGCCTCCAGGACCGCCAGCACCATGGCCAGCCGCCCGGAGTCCCAGCCGACGACGGCGCGCCGCGGCGTGGCCTGCGGAGAAGTCGAAACCAGGGCCTGTATTTCGACCAGCAGGGGGCGGGTGCCCTCCAGGCCGGCGAAGACGGCGGCGCCGGCGATGTTACCGCGGCGCTCTGCCAGAAAGAGGGCGGAGGGGTTGGCGACCTCCTGCAGGCCCTCGTCGGTCATTTCGAAGACGCCGATCTCGTCGGTCGGGCCGAAGCGGTTCTTCACCGCCCGCAGGATGCGGAAATGATAGCCGCGATCGCCCTCGAAGGTCAGCACGGTGTCGACCATGTGCTCGAGCACCTTGGGACCGGCAATGAGGCCCTCCTTGGTGACGTGGCCGACCAGCAGCAGGCAGAAGCCGCGCTTCTTGGCGAGGCGGATCAGTTCCTGCGCCGCCGCGCGCACCTGGGAGACGGTGCCGGGCGCGGATTCCAGGCTGTCGATGTAGAGAGTCTGCACCGAGTCGACGATGACCACCGCCGGGCCGCCAGGCTTGTCGAGACTGGCCACCATGTCGCGCACCGAGGTGGCGGAGGCCAGTTGCACCGGCGCCTTGGCGAGGCCCATGCGGCGCGCGCGCAGGCGCACCTGATCGATCGACTCCTCGCCGGAGATGTAGGCGCAGGCGGCGCCGTGAGCCGCTGACTTGCTCTGGCCGCCTGCGGCGGCGAGGCGGGCGGCAACCTGCAGCAGCAGGGTGGACTTGCCGATCCCCGGGTCTCCGGCCACCAGGACCGCCGAGCCGGGCACCATGCCGCCGCCGGTGACGCGGTCGAATTCGGCGATGCCGCAGACGAGCCGCGGCCGCGGCTGGCTCTCGCTTTCCAGGTCGACGAAGCGGATCTTGCCGGCGCCGCGCCCGCCCCCCGCAAGGCCGCCCGGCGCGGACTGCACGCTTTCCTCGACCAGGGAGTTCCAGGCACCGCAGGCCTCGCAGCGTCCAGCCCACTTCGCGGCGACGGCACCGCAGTCCTGGCAAACGTACTGCGAACGGGGCTTTGCCATGGTCAGTCCGGTGCTCCGAGGCGGCGCAGCGCAGGCTCCAGGCGCCAGAGTCGGTTCACAGGTCGCGCACCTGCATCTGGATCGGCCCCTCCTCGCGACCATTGATGAACTGGTCGACGTAGGGATTGCCGGAACGATCGATCTCCGCGGTGCGGCCGGTCCAGATGATCTTGCCCTTGTACAGCATGGCGATGCGGTCGGAGATGCGCCGCGCGCTCGCCATATCGTGGGTGATGGAGAGCGCGGTGGCGCCGAGCTCCTTCACGCACTTCACGATGAGGCGGTCGATGACGTCGCCCATGATGGGGTCGAGGCCGGTGGTCGGCTCGTCGAAGAAGATGATCTCCGGCTCGGTCGCGATGGCGCGGGCGAGACCGACGCGCTTGCGCATGCCGCCGGAGAGCTCCGCCGGCATCAACAGGCCGACGTCCTCGCCGAGGCCGACGGCGCCCAGCTTCTGCTGGGCGATCTCGCGCGCCTTGTCGCGCGCCATGCGCTGTCCCTGAATCAGGCCGAAGGCGACATTCTCCCACACAGGCAGGGAGTCGAAGAGGGCGGCATTCTGGAACAGCATGCCGAACTTGCGGCGCACCCGGTCAAGCTCGGCGCCGTACAGGCCGACCACTTCCTCGCCGTCGACCTTGATGGAGCCCGCGTCGGGATGCAGCAGCCCGAGGATGCACTTCAGCAGCACCGACTTGCCGCTGCCCGAGCCGCCGATGACCAGCATCGACTCGGCTTCGCCGATGTCGAGATCGATGCCGTCGAGCACGACCTTGTCGCCGAACACCTTGGTCAGGCCGCGGATCGAGATCTTGGGCGTCCCGCCCTTGGGCGTTGCGGCGGCGTTGCCGCCGGTGAGGGGCTTGGCGTCGGTACTATCGTTCATCGCGCGAAGAACAATTCGGTGATGAAGTAGTTGAAGCTGAGGATCAGGATCGAGGCGGAGACCACGGCGTTGGTGGTGGCCGTGCCGACGCCCTGGGCGCCGCCGCGCGAGCTGTAGCCGTGGTAGCAACCCATCAGGGTGACCAGGAAGCCGAAGACCGCCGCCTTCACCAGGCCGGAGATCACGTCCTGAGCCTCGATGAAGTCCCAGGTGTTCTGCAGATAGGATGTCGGATTGAAGCCGAGCTTCTGGGTCGAGACGACGTAGCCGCCGAACACGCCGATGATGTCGGCGATGAGCACCAGTATCGGCAGCATGGTGAGGCCGGCGATGAGGCGCGGGGCGATGAGGTACTTGAAAGGGTTGGTCGCCAGGGTGTCGAGGGCGTCGATCTGCTCGGTCACCCGCATGGTGCCGATCTCGGCGGCCATGGAGGCGCCGACGCGCCCGGCCACCATGAGGCCGGCCAGCACCGGCCCGAGCTCGCGGGTGATGGAGACCACCACCACGTTGGGGATGGCGCTCTCCGCCGAGAAGCGCGCGAAGCCGGTGTAGCTCTGCAGCGCCAGCACCATGCCGGTGAAGATCGCCGTCAGGCCGACCACCGGCAGCGAGTAGTAGCCGATCTCGACCATCTGCCGCAGCACCAGCCGAGGATAGAACGGTGGCCGCACGCAATGCGACAGCGACAGGACCGTAAAGAGAGACAATCTGCCGGTGGCTTCCAGGAAAGCCAGAAAGGTGCGGCCGATCGGCTGGAGAATCGGCATGGGCAGCTAATCCAAATAGACCCGGTGATAGCGCGCGCCGAGGGATGTCAGAATCTCGTAACCGATGGTCCCGGCCTCCGCGGCCAGGGCATCGACGTCCTGCTCGGCGTTGACCAGTTCGGCCCAGTGGCCGGGCTGCACCTTTTCCGGCGGCACCCCGGTCACGTCCAGCGCAAGCAAGTCCATTGAAACTCGTCCAACCACAGGAACCCGATGACCGGCGACCCAAGCATGCCCGCGAGAGGAAATCGACCGCAGGTACCCATCGGCATAGCCGGCGGCAACGGTCGCGATTCGGGCCGGCCCCGTGGCTCGGTGGGTCGCACCATAACCAACGGTCTGGGGGGCGTCAATCGCACGGACTTGCAGGATTTTCGCCTGCAAACGGACGACCGGGCGCATTGGATTCGCAGCGTCGGGGGTGGGGTTCACGCCGTAGAGTGCGACGCCGGGCCGGGCGAGGTCGAAATGGTAGTCGGGCCCCAGGAAAATGCCGGAGGAGTTGCAGAAAGACACCGGCGCCCTGGGCAGGGCGGTGAGCGCGGAGGTGAGGGCGGCCAGCTGCTCCGCGTTCTTCGGGTGCGCCGGCACGTCGGCGCAGGCGAGATGGCTGAGAATGCAGGTCGGGACGATGCCCTCCAGGCGGGCCGGCTCGGCGCGCAGACGCGCCACCTCGTCGGGCGGCAGGCCGAGGCGGCAGATGCCGCTGTCGAGGTGGATCGCGGCCGGCAACGCCTTCTCGCGCTGCCGGGCGAAGCGGCTCCAGGCCTCGATCTCCCCGAGCGAGTTCAGCACCGGCAGCAGGGTGTTGTCCGCATAGTCCGCCTCGGCGCCGGGCATCAGGCCGTTCAGCACGTAGAGCGAGATCGCCGGGTGGCAGCGGTCGAGCAGGGGGCGCAGCTTCAGTGCCTCGTCGAGCTGGGCCACGAAGATGCTGCGCGCGCCCGCCTTGATCAGCGCGGGAGCGACCTGCTCGGCGCCGAGGCCGTAGCCGTCGGCCTTCACCACGGCCGCCACCGCCCGCTGCTGAAAGGCCGACTTCAGGCGACGGTAGTTCTCCGCGATGGCGGCCAGGTCGATCGTGAGGACGCCGGCGGCCCTGGCGGGGATCCCGGAAAGCGCTGCGCTCGGCGCCGGGTCAGTAGTGGGCGGGGAGGTGGTCATCGGAGATCAGATCGCTGAACCGCGTGACCTCGCCGTCGAAGGCGAACTCGCGCGAGCCGATCGGGCCGTGGCGCTGCTTGGCGACGATGATCTCGGCCTTGCCGTAGGCGCGTTCGCAACGCTCCTTCCAGCGCTCCAGGCGCTCATGGAACTTGTTGTCGTCTTCGCCGTCGCGCTGGGTCGGCTCGGCACGCTCAACGTAATACTGCTCGCGATAGATGAACATGACGATATCGGCGTCCTGCTCGATCGAGCCCGACTCGCGCAGGTCGGCGAGCTGCGGATGCTTGTCCTCGCGCTGCTCGACGGCGCGCGAGAGCTGCGAGAGGGCCATCACCGGCACGTCGAGGTCCTTGGCCAGGGCCTTGAGACCACGGGTGATCTCCGAGACCTCCTGCACGCGGTTGTCGCTGCGCTTGCCCGCCGGCGGCTGCATGAGCTGCAGGTAGTCGACGACGATCAGGCTGAGGCCATGCTGGCGCTTCAGGCGCCGCGCGCGGGTGCGCACCTGGCTCACCGAAAGGGCCGGGGTGTCGTCGACGAAGAGCGGCAGCTCGGCCAGCTCGCGGCTGGCCTCGAAGACCTTGTCGAATTCCTCGTCCTGGATGTCGCCGCGGCGCATGGCGTCCGAACGCACGCCGGTCCGTTCCGCGATGACGCGGCCGGCGAGCTGCTCCGCCGACATCTCCAGCGAGAAGAAGGCGACCGGCTGGCGCTGCTCGACGGGGTTGCCCTCGGCGTCCTTCTCGACGCGGGCGGCTGCAGCGACGTTGAAGGCGATGTTGGTGGCCAGCGCCGTCTTCCCCATCGACGGGCGCGCGGCGAGGATGATGAGATCGGAGCGGTGCAGCCCGCCGAGCAGCTTGTCGAGGTCGGTAAGGCCCGTCGACACGCCGGACAGGCCGTCGCGCTTCATGGCCGCTTCGGTCATGTGCAGCGATTCCAGCACCGCCAGGCGGAAGGGACTGAGGCCGCCCTCGGTCTGGCCGATTTCGGCCAGCTTGTAGAGCCGGTCTTCCGATACCTCGATCTGCTGGCTGGCGTCGACATCGAGGTCGTGGTCGAAGGCGTCGTTGACCATGTCCTCGCCGAGCGCGATGAGCTGGCGGCGCAGGTAGAGGTCGTGGATGGTCTTGCCGTAGTCGGCGGCGTTGATGATGGTGACGTAGCTGGATTGCAGTTGCGCCAGGTACTGCGCGCCGCCGACATCGGCCAGGGCGCTCTCCTGCTCGAAGAGACTCTTCAGCTGGATCGCGTTGGCGATCTGGCCGCGCTCGATCAGCTTGCCGCAGGCCTCGAAGATGCGCGCATGCACGCCGTCGGCGAAGTGCTCCGCCCGCAGGAAGTCGGAGACCTTCTCATAGGCCGCGTTGTTGGCGAGGATGGCGCCCAGCAGCGCCTGCTCCGCCTCGTCATTGGACGGCGGCAGGCGCATTTCTATGTTGGTCGACGCGTCAAGGTAGGCGGGCAGGTTTGGCTGAGGCGTGTTCATACGGTGCGAAGTTATGAGAAAGTCTCATGGTCGCCAACAGGGGAATAGCGGGGATAAGAGTCCGGCCGGCTGTCCGCTTGGTCGAACCCAAGGAAAACGGCGGCTCCCGCCAGGGGAGCCGCCGTCGTCTTCTGTCAGGAAAAGGGGTCGAAGGGACCGCAGTCCTGCTCAGTCCGGCTTGGTCTCTTCGCCATCCGCGGCCGAATCGCCTTCCGACGACTCGGGGGTGGCCTCTTGATCTTCGACCGACTCGACCACCGCTTCGAACTCGGCCTCGGCAGCCTCCTCGGCCTGGCGCAGGTCTTCCGCACTCACGACGCGGCCGCTTTCGCGCTGCATCGCCGCTTCCTCTTCGGAACGCGCGACGTTGGCGGTCACGGCAACGACCACCTCCGGGTGGAGCCGAACGCGCACCTTGTGCATGCCGAGCACCTTGATCACCGCGCCGAGGTCGATCTGGCCGCGCGACACCGTGACGCCCTTGGCGGTGACCGCCTCGGAGACGTCGCGGCTGTTGACGGAGCCGTAGAGCTGGCCGCTCTCACCCGCCTGGCGAATGAGGGTGACGGTCATGCCTTCGAGATCCTTGGCGACCCGCTCTGCCTCCTGGCGGCGGTTCAGGTTCTCGGCTTCGAGTTGCCCACGCTGGGTCTCGAAGCGGGCGAGATTCTCCTTCGTCGCCCGCAAGGCCTTCTTCTGCGGCAAGAGGTAGTTACGCGCAAAGCCCGGCTTGACCGACACGATGTCGCCCATCTGCCCAAGCTTCTCGATGCGCTGCATCAGGATCACTTCCATCTGATTGATCTCCCGCTTGGCCGCTTACTTCAGAACGTAGGGAAGCAGCGCAAGAAAGCGCGCCCGCTTGATGGCGCGCGCCAGTTCGCGTTGCTTCTTGGACGACACGGCAGTGATGCGGCTCGGCACGATCTTGCCGCGCTCCGAAACGAAGCGCAGCAGCAGGCGCGTGTCCTTATAGTCGATGGTCTGCGCCTTCGGCCCGGAGAACGGGCAGCTCTTGCGACGACGGAAGAACGGGCGACGGCCACCGCCGCCGCCGCTGACGACTTGAACACTCATTCTGCGGCTCCTTCGCTGGCGGGGGTCTGCTCGCTGGTGGCTGGCTGCTCGCCGTCGCCTTCACGCGTGGGGCGTCCGCGGGGCGCATCACGACCGCCGTCTCGGCTGAAGTCACGGCCACCGCGACGGTCGCCACGATCCCGGTCTCCGCGGCCGCCACGGTCACCGCGGTCACCGCGGTCACCGCGGTCGTCGCGGCTGTTGCGTGCCTGCATGACGATGGAGGGACCTTCCTCCAGGGTCTCGGTGCGCACCGTCAGGTAGCGGATGACGTCGTCGCTGAGGCGCAGAATGCGCTCCAGCTCCTGCATCGCCGCCGCCGGCGCGTCGACGCGCAGCATGACGTAGTGGCCCTTGCGGTTCTTCTTGATCCGGTAGGCCAGGGTACGCAGACCCCAGTACTCGGATGCCGCCAAACGACCGGCATTGTCTTCGAGGATTTTGGTGAATTCCGCTACCAGGCCTTCGACCTGCGATGTAGCGACATCCTGGCGTGCAATGAGCACGCATTCGTAGAAAGCCATGATGTACTCCCTCTGGCTGTTCGTGGACCGGCGCTGATCGAAGCCGAGCTGCCCGGCCCTAACCGATGCCCTCAAGCGGGACCGGCAAGGAGCGCCCTGCGTTACTGCCCTTCGGAGGCAGACCTCCTCAAGACCGCAAAGCCGCGGGACTATACACTTTGTATAAGGTGGTGCAAGGCCCAAGCGGGGGCCGGGGAGGCCACTGTTGTTTACCCTTCAAAGCCCCGATTCGCCATACTTTGCCGGCCGATGTGGCTTGACAGGCAGGGCTGCTTGGCTATGTCTGGGCCGCGTCTTCTTGGCCCACCTCATTTCTCGCGGAGCTGCCTTTCATGAGCCTGGCATTTGTGTTTCCGGGGCAGGGGTCCCAGGCGGTCGGCATGGGCCAGGCGCTGGCCGAAGCCTATCCGGTCGCCCGCCACACCTTGGAGGAGGTCGATGACGCCCTGGGCCAGAAGCTCTCCCGGCTGATGTTGGCGGGTCCGGAGGAGGAACTGCGGCTGACCGCGAACGCCCAGCCGGCCCTCATGGCGGTCAGCATGGCGGTGGTCCGGGTGCTGGAAAGCGAGGGCAACCTGCGCCTGACGGACAAGGCCGCTTTCGTGGCCGGACACTCTCTAGGCGAATATTCCGCGCTGGCCGCCGCCGGGAGTCTGCAAGTCGCCGATGCGGCGCGTCTGCTGCGCCGCCGCGGCCAGGCTATGCAGGAGGCCGTGCCGGTTGGCGAGGGCGCGATGGCGGCGCTGCTCGGCCTCGACCTGGAGCTCGCCCAGGCGATCGCCGCCGAGGCGGTTCAGGCGCTCGCCGCCGAGGCGGCCGGGGTGCAGGTCTGCGCGACTGCCAACGACAACGCGCCCGGCCAGGTGGTGATCAGCGGCCATAGCGCCGCGGTGGAGCGGGCCTGCGAGATCGCCAAGGCCAAAGGGGCCAAGCGGGCGGTGTTGCTGCCGGTCAGCGCGCCCTTCCACTGCAGCCTCATGGCGCCGGCCGCCGACGCCATGGCCGAGGCCCTGGCGGCCGTCACGGTGGTCCAGCCGGAGATCCCGCTGATCGCCAATGTGACCGCCAGCCATCTGAGCGACCCGGACGAGATCCGCCGCAAGCTGGTCGAGCAGGTCACCGGCATGGTGCGCTGGCGCGAAAGCGTCGCCTACATGGCGGCCCAGGGCGTCGAGACGGTGATCGAGCTGGGCGCCGGCAAGGTGCTGACCGGGCTCAACAAGCGGATCGACCGCGCGCTGTCCGCCCAGGGCGTAGAGACGCCGCAAGAGGTCGAGGCCGCGCTCGCCCGGCTCTAAGCAGGAGGTCGAGGCCGCGCTCGCCCGGCTCTAAAGAGCCGGGGAGCCGTTTCAAGTTCCATCGTCGTGGAGACGTCTTGATGTTTGATTTAACTGGAAAGATAGCCCTGGTCACCGGTGCCTCCGGTGGCATCGGCGGGGCCATCGCCCGCCGCCTGCATGGCCAGGGTGCCACGGTGGTGCTGAGCGGGACGCGGGCGGAAGCCCTCGAGGCGCTGGCCGGCGAGCTCGGTGAGCGCGCGGTGGCGATGGCCTGTAACCTGGGCGACCCGGCGGATACCGAGGCCCTGGTCGGTCGGGTCGAGGGCGAGGCCGGGCAGCTCGACATCCTGATCAACAACGCCGGACTGACCCGCGACGGCCTTGCCCTGCGCATGAAGGACGCGGACTGGCAGCAGGTCCTCGACGTGAACCTGACGGCCGCCTTCCGGCTCACGCGCACGGCCCTGAAGGGCATGATGAAGCGCCGCTGGGGCCGCATCATCGCCATCACCTCCATCGTCGGGGTGACGGGGAATCCGGGCCAGGCAAACTATGCCGCCTCCAAAGCCGGGCTGATTGGCATGACCAAGTCGCTGGCCCAGGAAGTGGCGACTCGCGGCATCACGCTGAATTGCGTGGCCCCGGGCATGATCGAGACCGCCATGACCGCTGCGCTGAACGAACAGCAGCGCGCCCGCATTCTTACGGCCATCCCATTGCAACGCCTTGGAAACCCTGATGAAATCGCAGCCGCCGTGGTTTATCTGGCGAGCGAAGAGGCGGCCTACGTGACCGGCCAAACCTTGCATGTAAATGGGGGAATGGCCATGATATGAAGGCTGCGGGGGAGCCACGTCGACCAGGTGTCTGTAGGGCGTTGGCAAATCTTCAAGAACTGTGATATGAGGCGGCGCCTTGCGCGAAATGGCAAGGCAGCTATTTATTTTGACGGTATCTGCTTCCCGCGAAGAAGCATCGAAGAACCTGAGGGCTAATTCTTATGAGCAACGACATCGCCGAGCGCGTGAAGAAGATCGTCGTCGAGCATCTGGGCGTCGATGATGCAAAAGTTACCGAGGCCGCGAGTTTCATCGACGATCTGGGCGCCGACAGCCTGGATACGGTGGAGCTGGTGATGGCTTTCGAGGAAGAGTTCGGTTGCGAGATTCCCGACGATGCGGCGGAGAAGATCGTCACCGTCAAGGACGCGATCGACTTTATTCAGGCGCACTCCTGAGCCGGCGAAATGCGGCGGCGGGCTCGTACCTAGGCTGCCGCTCTTAATCCCCGCCGCACAAAGGTCGCTTGCAGTATGAGACGGGTTGTCGTTACAGGATTGGGGCTGGTTACGCCGCTGGGAAGCGGGGTCGACCATGTCTGGGATCGCCTTATCAACGGCCAGTCCGGCCTGCGCAGCATCCAGAGCTTCGATGTCTCCGACCTGCCGGCGAAGATCGCCGGTCAGGTGCCGCTTGGCGATTCCTCCGAGGGCCTGTTCAACGCCAGCGACTACCTCGAGCTGCGCGAGCAGCGCAAGCTCGACCGCTTCATCATCTTCGGGATGGCGGCGGCCCAGCAGGCCATCGAGGATGCCGGGTGGACGCCTGGCACGGACGAGGATTGCTGGCGCACCGGCGTGATGATCGGCTCGGGCATCGGCGGTCTGGAGACCATCTATCACGGCTCCATCACCGTGCACGAGCGCGGCCCGCGGCGGCTCTCGCCCTTCTTCATTCCGGCCGCGCTGATCAACCTGGTCTCCGGGCAGGTCTCCATTCGCTATGGTTTCAAGGGACCGAATCACTCGGTGGTCACGGCCTGCTCGACCGGCGCCCATGCCATCGGCGATGCCGCCCGGCTCATCATGCTGGACGATGCCGACGTCATGGTGGCCGGCGGTGCGGAGGCGGCGGTCTGCCGCATCGGCATCGCGGGCTTTTCGGCCTCGCGGGCCCTCTCGACCAAGTTCAACGATACCCCGGAGCGCGGCTCGCGCCCCTGGGACGAGGAACGCGACGGTTTCGTCATGGGCGAAGGCGCCGGCGTGGTGGTGCTCGAAGAGCTCGAGCACGCCAAGGCACGCGGCGCGACGATCTATGCGGAGGTGGTCGGCTACGGCCTTTCCGGCGATGCGCACCACATTACTGCCCCGCCGGAGGACGGCAACGGCGGATTCCGGGCCATGCAGTCGGCCCTGAAGCGGGCCGGGCTGGAGCCGAGCGACATCGACTACATCAACGCGCACGGCACCTCGACGCCGCTCGGCGACGAGATCGAAGTCGGTGCGGTACGCCGCCTGTTCGGCGACGCGGTGAAGAACGTCTCCATGTCGTCCACCAAGTCGGCGATCGGCCATCTGCTGGGTGCAGCCGGGGCCGTCGAGGCGATCTTCTCGATCCTGGCGATTCGCGACAACGTCGTGCCGCCCACGCTCAATCTGGACAATCCTTCGCCGAGCTGTGCGGACATCGACTTGACTCCCCACGTGGCCAAGGAGCGGCCGGTGCGGCGCGCACTGTCCAATTCCTTCGGCTTCGGCGGCACCAATGCCAGTGTCATCCTGGCCGAGTACCAATAGCGGACTCGCGTGATGCGGCGACTGGGTGTCATCACCGCCGTCGTCGTTGCCTTCGTGGCCGTCATCGCCGGCGGCCTGTGGATCTATCTGCAGCAGCAGTTTGAAGCGCCGGGGCCGCTGCAGCAGGAAACCGTCGTCATCGTCCCGCGCGGCGCCGGCCTGGTCGCCATCGCCGAAGACCTCGCCGCCGGTGGCGTGATCGCCGATCCCGACATCTTCGTGCTTGGCGTGCGCCTTTTCGCCGATGCGCGCGCGCTGAAGGCTGGCGAGTATGCCTTTGCGCCCGGCAGCTCGATGAAGGAGGCGGCCGAGCTGCTTGCCAGCGGCCGCACGCTGGTGCACCGCCTGACCGTCCCTGAAGGACTCACCAGCGTTGAGGTCGTCGCCCTGCTGGTGACGGCGGAACCGCTGACCGGCGACATCGTCACCGTGCCGCCCGACGGCGCGCTGCTGCCCGAGACCTATCACTTCCACCGCGGCGACAGCCGCGAAGCGGTGCTCGAGCGCATGCGCCAGTCGATGAGCGAGGCGCTCGCCGAGCTGTGGCCGAAGCGGGCCGAGAGCCTGCCGCTGCAGAGCCCGGAGGAAGCCCTGGTCCTCGCTTCCATCGTGGAGAAGGAAACCGGCGTCGACAGCGAAAGGGCGCTGGTCGCCGGCGTCTTCGTGAACCGCTTGCGCAAGGGCATGCCTCTGCAGTCGGACCCCACGGTGGTCTACGGCATCACCGCGGGGGAGGCGCCCCTGGGCCGCTCGCTGACGCGCAAGGACCTGGCCGGGCCGACGCCCTACAACACCTACCAGATCGCCGGCCTGCCACCGGGCCCGATCGCCAACCCGGGCCGCGCCGCCCTGGAGGCGGCCCTCAACCCGGCGAGCACGGAGTATATCTATTTCGTCGCCGCGGGAGGCGGAGGACATGCCTTCGCCAAGACCCTCGCCGAGCACAACCGCAACGTGGCGAAGTGGCGCCGGCATCTGCGCAGCCTGCAGAAGCAGACCACCAACTAGGCCGCGATTGCCGGACCTCTGTCTGCAGTGCTGGATAACTGCCGTGCGTCCTTCGAGACGCCCGCGGGGGCCAGGCCAGACGGCAGCTCATTGACGCCCCTCCGACTGATGCGCTAATATATTAGTATAAGGTGCGCGCCTTGCCAGGCTGAGGGGCCGGCGCCAGCAACAAGAGATCTGCATCCTTGGGAGGAAACCATGAATAGCTGTAAAGCGCTGGTGCTGGGCACTGCCCTCGCACTCGCCCCCCTCATCGCGGTCGCATCGACGCAGGCCGTCGCCGCCAGTTACACCCTGAAGCTCGGTTCCGTCCTGGCGCCCAGCGATCCGCTGCAGGTCGCGGCGGAGGGCTTCAAGAAGGCGGTGGAGGAACGCAGCAACGGCGAGGTGGAGATCCAGCTTTATCCGAACTCCCAGCTGGGCGACACCCAGGACATGATGGACCAGGCGGCGGCCGGGGCGAATATAGGCACCTTCGTGGAAGCTTCCCGCGTCTCCGTCTTCGTGCCCGAATTCAATGTGCTGGTCGCGCCCTACGCCTTCGACTCCGTCGAAGAGCTGGCCCGCTTCGTCGAAACCGACACCTTCGCCAGCTGGAACGATCAACTGAGAGACAAGAGCGGCCTCACGCTGCTGTCGTTCAATTGGTACCAGGGCGCCCGCCACATGCTGACCAAGAAGCCGATCTCCAATCCGGCGGACCTGAGCGGCGTGCGCGTGCGCACCATCGGCCAGCCGCTCTGGGTCGAGACCATCGGCGCCATGGGAGCGGTCGCCACGCCACTGCCCTGGGCCGAGGTCTATCCCTCGCTGCAGACCGGCGTGATCGACGGCGCCGAGGCGCAGCCGGCGGCGATCTGGGGCGCCAAGCTTTACGAGGTGATTTCCGACATCACACTGACCAGTCACATCTACCTGATGAGCGGCCTGCTGGTGTCCGACGCCTGGCTGCAGTCGCTGCCGGCCGAACTGAGTGCCATCGTCACGGAGGAGGCCAATCGCTGGGGCGCTGAAGCCTTGAAGACCAACGTCGACGGCGCGGAAAAAATCTTTGCCGACATCCGCAGCACCGGTGTCAGGGTGACCGCCGTCGACTTGGCGCCCTTCAAGCAGGCGGTGGAACCGGTCTGGGCCAAGATGGGCCTGACCGATCTCGTCGCCGAGGTGCGCAAGACGCTCGACAACTAGATCCGCACTGCACGGACGGTTTTCGCTCCGTCGCCGCCGGAATCCGGCAGGCGGCGGGGCGGTTGTCGACTGCAAGGGGGGCAGGTTGCAACAGGTCCTGGTGTATCTGCGACGCGCAGAGATGGTCGCCGCTGTGGGGCTGCTCGGCGTCATCGTGGCGGTAGTGCTGGCGGGCACGGTCGGGCGCTACGTCGGCCGTCCCGTGGTTTGGTCCGACGAGGTCGCGCAAGCCCTGTTCGTCTGGCTCGCCATGCTGGCAGCCGATCTGACGCTGCAGCGGTCCGGCCATTTCCGCATCGACGCGCTGGTCGGCCTGCTGCCGCCGCGGCTGCGACGCCTGATCGAGCTGGCCATCAAGGTCACCATCGCGGTGCTGCTGGTCTATCTCGTCTACTACGGCATGGCGCTGGTGCGCCTGTCCGACCCGCGCCCCCTGCCGATGACAGGGGTACCGTCATCCTTTGCCGCCGCCGCGCTGCCCGTCGCCTATGGGCTGATGTTCATCACAGTCATCGAACAGATCCTGCGTCACCTGCAGGGCCGGCCCGAAAGCGACGGCGCCGGTAGGGAGGTGATGTAGTGCTGACGCTGATCGCCGTCCTGTTCTTCGTCTTGCTGGCGATCGGCGTGCCGGTTGCCTTTGCGCTCGGCCTTGCAACGGTGCCTGTCTTCATGGTCGGCGACTACATGCCGCTGACCGTCGCCATGCAGCGCATGTACGGGGCCACGCAGTCCTTCCCCTTGCTGGCCGTCCCTTTCTTCATCCTCGCCGGCAACCTGATGAACATCACCGGCATTACCGACAGGCTGCTGACCTTCGCGCGGCTGCTGACCGGCTGGATGATCGGCGGGCTGGCGCAAGTTTCCATCGTGCTCAGCGCCCTGATGGGCGGCATCTCCGGCTCGGCGGTGGCCGATGCGGCGATGGAATCGCGCCTGCTCGGGCCGGCCATGGCGCAGCGCGGCTACGCCAAGGGCTTCACCGCCTCGGTGATCGCCTTTTCCTCCGTCATCACGGCCACCATCCCACCCAGCATCGGGCTGATTCTATTCGGTTTCATCAGCGAGGTTTCCATCGGGCGGCTGCTGCTCGGCGGTGTGGTGCCGGGCATCCTGATGACCGCCGTGCTGATGGGCGTGACCTCTCTGGTCGCGCGCCGCATGGGCTATCAGCCGGAGCTCGCCGAGCGGCCGCCCTTCCGTGCGGTGGCAGCCAGCTTCTTCCAGTGCATCTGGGCGCTGCTGTTTCCGGTCTTCCTGCTGGTCGGCTTCCGCTTCGGGGTGTTCACCGCGACGGAGGCGGGGGCCATCGTGGTGGTCTACGCCCTGGTCATCGGGACCGTGGTGTACCGTGAGCTGACTTGGCAGAACCTCATGGCCGCCATGCGGGACTCCGTCTTCGACATCGGCATGGTGATGCTGATCATCGTCATGGCCGCGGTGCTCGGCCATGCCCTCACCATCGAGCAGGCGCCGGTCGCGATCACCGGCTTCCTCGCGGGCCTGCCGGGCGACCGCTACCTCACGCTCTTTGCCGTGCTCGCCATCGTCTTCGTCGCCGGCACCGTGATGGAGGCGACCGTCAATGTGCTGCTGGTGACGCCGCTGGTGCTGCCGGCCCTGGTGCAGGTCGGCTTCGATCCCGTGCACATGGGCGTGGTGATGATCATTCTGGTTTCGGTCGGCGGCAACACGCCCCCGGTCGGTGTGATCATGTACACTGTCTGCGGCATCCTGAAGTGCAGCTTCGCCGACTTCGTCAAGTGGTCCTGGCCCTACGTGGTGGCGATGGTGCTGCTGATCGCCACCATGGCGCTGGTGCCCGACATCGTCCTCTTCCTGCCCAACCACCTGATGTGAGCGGGCGCGCCTTGTCGGAAACCTGGCACTTCGAGCGATTGTCGAGCGCGCAGGCCTTGCTGGGCGAGAGCCCGGTCTGGTCGGCGCGGGACGGCTGCGTCTGGTGGGTCGACATCACCGGCCGCAAGCTGCTGCGCAGCGACGCGGACAGCGGCCGGACGCGGGTCTGGCGGACGCCGGAGGAGGTCGGCTTCGTCGTTCGGGCGCACGAGGGACGGATCGTCGTCGGCATGGAGAGCGGACTCTTCCTGTTCGACGCCCTTAGCGGCGCTTTCACCCTGATCTACCGCCTCGAGGGCGACCGCATCCGCTTCAACGATGCCGCCACGGACGGCGCCGGCCGCCTCTGGGCGGCGACCTGCGACATCGACAACAAGGCGCCGCTCGGCCGGCTGCTGCGCATCGATGCGGATCTGAGCGTTCACCCGGTCGCGACGGGCCTGCTGACGCCGAATGGCCTGGCGGTCGACAGCGGGCGCGGTCAACTCTACCTTTCGGATTCGCATCCGAGCGTGCAGACGCTGTGGAGCGCGCCGCTTGATCTGGCTGGCGGCGCGCTGGGGGAGCGACGCCGGATCGCCCATTTCGGCGAGCTGAAGGGGCGCCCGGACGGCGGGGCGATCGATGCACAGGGCACCTATTGGATCGCCGGGGTGGGGGGCGCCGCCTTGCACGCCTTCTCGCCGGAAGGCCGGCACCTGGCCGAGATCGCAACGCCGATGGCGGCCCCGACCAAGTTCGTCTTCGGCGGCGCCGACCTCGGCACGGTCTTCCTGACCTCCAAGGCGGGCGGTGAGGACGATCCGGGCGGCTACCTCTTCAGGGCCACGCCCGGCTTGCAGGGAAGAAGAGAAACACCTTTCGCCTACGCTCCCGCCTGAAGGTCCGGGCTTGCCGGCTTCTCCGGCAGTCGGGCCAACAGGGGATCGGTCCAAGCCGGTGGCAGCAGGGCCAGCAGCCACACCACCGAGAACAGCCGGCGCGGAAAGGCGATGCGCGCCTTGTTGGCGGCCAGCCCATGCATGATGATGCCGGCGGCCCGCTCCGCCTCCATCAGGAAGGGCATGGGAAAGTCGTTCACCGACGTCATGCGGCTCTTCACATAGCCGGGACAGATCACCGAGAGCTCCAGACCCTCGCGTCCCAGCGTGACGCGCATCGCCTCGCCCCAGATCCGCACGGCCGCCTTGGAGGCGCAGTATGCGGGCGCGCCGGGAAAGCCGCGGAAGGCAGCCAGGGACGACATGATGGCGATCTGACCGCGCCGGCGCGGGCGCATCAGGGCGGCGGCTGCCAGGACGGTGTTCACCACACCGTCCA
This sequence comes from Kiloniellaceae bacterium, assembly GCA_009377535.1. Classification (GTDB taxonomy): domain Bacteria; phylum Pseudomonadota; class Alphaproteobacteria; order Kiloniellales; family Kiloniellaceae; genus Pelagibius. Next base: position 995 of record WHTV01000052.1, on the reverse strand, counting down.
GATTGACCGCCAGAATTTCGTGCACCTGCCCGGCAGTCTCGCCACGCCCGCCGGTGCCGGCGGAGGTCCCGGCGTTGGCGATCACCAGGTCGAGCGGGTGTCGGTCGTCCTGCGCCGCGATCCACGCCGCCAGCGCGTCCAGGTCGCGCACGTCGGTGACCACCGTCGCGACTTCGGCCCCCTTGGCGCGACAGCGCGCAGCCACCTCTTCCAGCCGGGCGGCGCTGCGCCCCGTGAGGCTGAGGAAAACGCCGGGACCGGCATAGCCGAGGGCCAGGGCGGCGCCGATGCCGCTGGAGCCGCCGGTGATCAGGATCGACTTCGGATGTTTCATGCTCTCTTCCGTGCTGGTGCGCTTCGCGGCTGCTTCAGCCCCCAGGCTTGTTGCGCTGGGGACAGCCCAGTATATATGAGCCGCGCCCGCCATGGGGGGGTCGGCGGCTAGCGCAAGAGTGAAGGAGACAAGGTGACGGGGGCCATGAGAGCGATCCATAGCATGACCGGGTTCGCCCGCCGCGACGGCGGCGATGCGGCGGTCAGCTGGATCTGGGAGATCAAGAGCGTCAACGGCCGCAGCCTGGATGTGCGCGCCCGCTTGCCGCAGGGGTACGAGAGCCTCGATCCGGCGGTGCGCAGCGCCGTGGCGGCCGCCTGCTCTCGCGGCAACGTGCAGGTGAACCTCTCGATGAAGCGCGGCAGCGCGCCGCTGCAGCTGCAGGTGAACGAGGACCTGTTGCAGCAGGCCATCGATCTCATGTCCAAGCTGGAAACCCGCACGCAGGCGGCCCCGCCGCGGCTCGACGGCATCCTCGCCCTGCGCGGTGTGCTGGAGACGGTCGAGGAGGAGGAGTCGCCCGAGCACCAGGCGGCGCGCCTGGTCGCGCTGCAGAGCGATCTCGAGGCAGCGCTGCTGGCACTGCTCACCATGCGGGCGGCGGAGGGCGCGCGGCTGCTCGGCATGGCGCGCGCTCACATCGACGAGATCGAGCGCCTCG
>WHTV01000051.1 GCA_009377535.1 Kiloniellaceae bacterium | reverse complement strand
CACGGCGTGTCCGGGTGGTGGATGGTGCCCAACGCGCCGACGGCGCCGTTCGGTAGCCAGACCTGCGGGTGGCTGTCCATCTGGTGGTGCGTCACGTAGTCGAAGGCCAGCGCCGCCGCGCCGCCGGCCGCGCCGACGCCGCTGCTCACCGCCAGCTCGTTGCCGAGCGGGCCGATCACTACGATCTCGTCGCTGTAGCGGTCGACGAAGCAGTAGCTCCAGGGCGAGGCGCTGAGTCCGGTGACGCCGCGCCCCGGATGGTCGCGGGTGCCCAGCATGAGGCCGGCGGTCGTCCACAGCTCCAGCGTCGGCCCGCCGCCGCGCACGAAGAAGAAGCCGTTGGTGGCAAGCCCGGTCGGCGAGAGCAGGTTGGGCGAGCGTGGCGCCGCCAGGGTCTGCGTCAGCAGCCCGTCGTCGGGATTGAAGGCGATGATGCTGTCCTGGTTGGCGGTGCTCTGCGCGCACCAGATGACTCGGCGGAAGGGATCGTAGGCCATGCCGCTGATCACGTCCTCGCCCGGCGGCGTCGGGTGGCGGTACACTTCCTGCCCCATGGAGGCCAGGTAGACCACCTCGTCCTCGAAGCTCGTCTGCGTCAGGAAGGCGAGCTGTGGATCGTTGAGCCGCCGGCAGACCGTCAGCGCGGTGCCGCTGCCGGTGGTGGCCACGGGATAGGGAATGGTCCAGGTGGTCTCGAAGCGCAGGTTGGTGATCGGCATGGCAGGTTTGTCCCCTCTTTCCGTGAACAGCGGAACGCGCGCAGCGGCAGCTGCGCGCGTCGCACTTGCAGCAGAGGCGGCAGGATAGAGAGGGGCACGTGAAGCGTCGGTGGCCGGAAGCGTGAAGTCAGCGTAAATTCGCCGCGCCGGGGACGGGGAAAAGGGGGTGGTGCTGGAGGACGCGCGGTTCAGACCGCGTCGTCGTCGTCCCCGTCCGTCCGCCGGTGCAGCCAGAAGAACGCGTAGAAGTAGCCGAGCCACAGCGCGGCGGTGACGGCGTAGAAGGTCAGCACGCGCAGCTGCCACAGCGGCCAGGCGCCGGCCGGGCCGAAGTCGATGATGTTGGGGTGCCACGAGAAGAGCTGCGAGCGCCAGCGGGTCCAGATGACGGTGACCTCGGTCTTGCGGTCGCCGGCCGTCTTGGCGTCGTTGAACACGCGCTCGCTGTTGCGCTTGAACCACCACCAGGAGTCCTCGTTCTCCAGCTCGACGCCGGCATCGGCCTGGGTCCTCATGTAGACGTACTGCACGTCCCGCGTCATGCCGCGGGCGTCGGTGTCACTGCGCCGCACTTCGGTGCCGCTGACGGTGCCGGTGGTCCAGGTCGGCCGCGCGTATTCCCACCAGCCCCAGTACGCCATCCCCACCACCAGCGCCGCGACGGCAATGACGAGGCTGCCCGAGCGCCACAGGATGAAGGCGAACAGGAGGACGGCGAGCAGGAGGATGTAGCCGGCCGAGAACCAGATCTCGAGCATCGTGTAACTTTCGTCGTTGCTGACGCAAGGCTGCGTCGCTTGCCGAGCACTCTGTGGTGCGTCGACATCAGCGTCAAGCGGCAGATTGGGCTGCAGGCCCGCTCAGGCGGCGGCGTCGAGCAGGGCGGCGATCTCGACGGTGTCGTGGTAGAACGGCGTGCCGTCGAGCAGCAGGCCGTCGCGGAAGCGCAGCACCTCGGCGAAGGGGCGCTCGAGGGTGGCGCCGCCGGCGCGCGCGACGAGGCGCAGGCGGCAGGCCATGAACACAGTGTCGCCGCTGCGCGCCGCGTCCATGTCCGCCACGGCGATGTCGCTCCACAGCTCGCTCATCCTGCGCAGCAGCGCGGCGATGCCGTCGAGGCCTCTCCAGTCGCCGGCGTAGGGCAGCGACCGGGGCTCGTGCACCACGACATCCGGATGGAACGCCTCGGCGAGCATGCGGGCGTCGTTCGTCGGCGAAGCGAGGAAGCGCAGCTCCACGTCGAACATGCGCCGCAGCACCTCCAGCGCGCTGTCGCCCTCTGCCACTCTCTGGTCCATGCCGTCCTCCTGCCTGCGGGGCGTCCGCCAGCAGCGGACATGGCGGCAGTCTGCGGCGGGCAGGGCGGGCGCGATATCCCAATCTTGCCGTCGAAGTTCGCGCGCCGGCGCGCGGCCGGGCGGCCTACTGAGTACCGAGCAGCGTCTTGGCCTCGCCCCCTCTCCCCGCTGGGGCGAGGGAGTGGTTCAGCGCCTTCACCGCGGCGCCAGGCCGCGGGTGCCGCCGAGGATGGCGCTGTCGAAGACGGTGCCCTCGGTGATGGCGCCGGTGAAGTCCGCGCCGGTGAGGTCGGCGCCGGCGAAGTCGGCGCGGGTGAGGTCGGCGCCGTGGAAGCGGGTATCCATGAGCTTCGCGAACGTGAAGTCGACGCGGGCGAGCTGCGCGTTCGAGAAGTCGGCGCTGGTCATCATCGCGCCGGTGAACTCGGTGCGGATCATGCCCATCGACTGGTTGCGCATGTCGACCGAAGCCTGAAGGTTCTCCAGGCGCGCGCCGCGGAAGTCGGCGCGGTGGAAGCGCGCGGTCACGCGGGCGCCCCTGAGGTCGGCGCCGACGAAGCGCATCGCCTCCTCCGGGCGGATCTCCAGGCCCTCGGAGACGACCAGGGTTTCCAGCACGGCCTCGCGCAGGTCCGCGTGCGAGAAGTCCGCCGCCATCACCCAGGCGAGGTTCAGCCGCGCGCGGGCGAGGCTGGCGCCGACCAGCGTCGTGCCGACCAGCTTGGCGCGGCGCAGGTCGCAGTCGGATAGGTCGGCCCGGGAGAGGTCGGCCTTGGAGAGGTCGGCGCCGGAAAGGTCGAGGCCGGCGAGGTCGAGGCCGGCGAGATCGCGCCGGGCGAAGTCGGCGCCGCGGCCCGCCGCGCGGGCGGCCGCCAGGGCGTCGGCCACCGCCGCGCGGGTGAGCTCGGCGGCGTCGGCAACGGGCGTCCCGACAGCCTGGAGGGCGGCCAGCGCCCAGGTCAGGAAGAAAAGCCGGAGCAGCGCGAGACGGCGGTTGCGCATGGTCGCGTCAGCTTAGGCCGCGGCCGGCGGCGGCGCCATCGGACCTTATACGGAGGCCCACCGCCACGCGAAGAGCGGCGGCGCGGGTCATCCTGGGCGTTGGCGAGGGTTTGTTAATCTCTTGGTAGCAGATTCGATCCTCCCGCCGCCTCTCGAAAGCGAGTCCCATGTCCCGCCTCACCACCATCGATTCCGACTCCTTCCAGGGCGTGTGGGGCTACTGCGCCGTCGTCGGCACCCACGAGCTGCTGTGGAGCGGCCATCGCATTCCCGATCCGGCGAGCCTGCCCGGGCTCGGCGACTACGTCGCGTCCTTGAGCAGCGGCCTTTCGCTGGCGAGCCCGTTCAGCGCCAAGGTGTTCACCGATGGCGCCGTCACCTGGCTCGCGGGCGAACTCGTCGAGGAAAGCTACCGACAGGTGAACGACAGCGGCGAGGCCGCCGGCGGCCGCGACGCGGCGCTCATCGTCGCCGCGCTGTCGCGCATCGCCGGGCACCGCTTCTTCCTCGTCATGCTGGAGCGCGACCGCGCCGGCCAGGCGTTGCGCGCCAGCGTCGAGGCGGTCGCGGTCGCCTCGCCCGAGGACGCGCGCGACTACATCCTGCACCATCCGCGCATCCTCGCCCTCGAGGCCGAGGGCATCCGGCGCCTGCAGGAGCAGCAGCCGGCCGCGGCCCTGGAGGCGGGTGACGCGAGCCTCACCTGCGAGCGCCTGCACGGTCTGCTGAACTGAGCAGCCGGCACGCCGTCACCCAACCGTCGCTTTCACCGCCCAGGCCTTCGCGTTGAAGGCGATTCTGCCGTCGGCCTGGTAGGGGAGGCTTGCCTGCAGCGCCTCCTTCAGGCGCTCCCTTGCGTCGGGGGCGAGGCTCGTGCAGTAGCCGGGGGCCGGGCCGGCGCCGAGGGTGAAGGGGCGCCAGAAGTCGTCGAAGTCGCGGAACACCGTCGGCACCTCGATCGCCATGACCTCGACGGCGCCGAGGCCGGCGGAGGCCGCGAGCGCCGTGAGGCCGTCGGGTGTGCAGAAGGGGAAGCGCCGGTCCTCGGTCAGGTCGCCGGCAGTGGGGTCGAGCGCCGCCGCGGCATCCCAGAAGGCGCGCATGAACTGGACGCCGCGGCCGGGATAGTCCCAGACATAGAAGGCGACGCGGCCGCCCGGGCGGACCACCCGCCGCATCTCGGCGAGCGCCTTCTGCCGGTCGGGCACGAAGTTCAGCACCAGGGCGGAGACGACGGCGTCACGGCTGGCCGTCGCCAGGGTCAGCGCCTGGGCGTCGCCCACCTGGAATGTGGCGCGCGCGTCGGCCACGCCCGCGCGGGCCTTGGCCACGAAGCCTTCGGAGGGGTCGATGGCGACCAGGCTCGCGGGCGCGCAGCGCTCGAGGATGGCGGCGGAGAGCGCGCCAGTGCCGCAGCCGACCTCCAGCCAGTCGAGGCCGTCGGGCGCATCCAGCCAGTCGAGGAAGTTGGGCGCAACCTGGCGGCTCCAGCGGCCCATGTAGGCCTCATAGCTATCACCCGCCTGCCAGGCATCATGACGACCCGCCTGCACGGCATCCCCACCGGAACTCTCAGCCATCGCTCATGCCCTCCCGCGGGCGGCCCGTTCGGCCGCCTCGCCTGCCTGCCACACTAGTCCCGCCGCCGTGCAGCGTACAGGCGCACTTGGGGGTAGGAGACCGACGCCGAAGGGCCGGCGCCGCCGGCGGTCATCCCGGCACCCGCGTCCAGACCTCCGTCTCGCCGAACAGCGGCAGCAGCACAAAGGCGCGGACGTGCAGCGTGTCGGGATCCTCCATGGTGACGCGCACTCTGTATGTGTTGCCGTCCTTGGGGTTGTAGATCGTGCCGTTCGTCCACAGGCGCGGTCCGCTGCGGACAAGTCCGCGGATCACCATCATGCCCATGACGAGCCGGCGGCGCTGGGTGCGGTCCGGGTTCTCCGGATCCCTCAGCGGCTCGCCCGCTTTGTCTTCAGGATCTTCGAGCCAGACAACCCGGCCGCAGAGGCGGTCGCCGCAGGGTGCGATCTCGACCTGGACATCCCTGCTGCTGTGCAGCCAGACGCCCTCCGGCGTCAGCTCCTGCGCGGCCGCCCACGCGATGCCCAGCACCATGCCCAGAGCTATGTAGAGCGCCATCGCGGCGCAAAGAGGAGCGGTTTTCATCCGCGACATAGTCCCCTTGCCGACGCCTGCCGATGACGACCCCAGCGGGGGGCACGTCCGGCCTCAAGCTCCCTGGCGAACGCCGCGACTGCGGAACAGGGCGGCGATCTCGGCGGTATCGCGGTCGGCGAGCTCAGTTGGTGCCGAGCAGTTCCTTGGTCTCGGTCACCTTCGCCATGCAGCCTTCCTCGTCGCCGGCCTGCGCCATCTCGCGCGCCTCGTCTACCAGCTCGCTGGCCTGCGCCCGGGTGTCGTCGTCCACCTCCCGGGTCACCTGGCGCTGATGGGGCGAGGCCGCTTCCACCTCGCCGGTGGCGCCCGCCGCCGTTTCCATCGGCTCTTTGTCACCGGAAAGCACCTCTTCCTGGTGCTCGGTGGCGGGCAGCTCGCCGCTCTGCGGGGCCGCGCCGGTTTTCGCTGCGACGATCGTCTCGTCCAGCGCCTCGATTTCCTGCGCGCAGTCGGCCCAGGCCGGGCCGGCCAGCAGGGTCATTGCGGCACCTGCCGCGAGAAGAGTTCGTGCAGTCATCTCGACGTTCCTCGATTGCGCGCTGCCCGGCCCCGGGATGGAGCGGGCGGCGCTTTCCTCTGAAACGCCTCAGGCCGGCGGCCGTTCCCGCTAGCGGAAAACGATCCAGCACCAGTAGGCGACGCCGAGGGCGGCCACGCCGAGGCTGAAGGCGAGGGGGATGCCGACGAGCTCCCAGACCGAGCCGCCGCGCGAGCTCATCGCCGCGCCGAGCCAGCAGAAGTAGGACAGGACCAGTCCCAGAATAACCACTGCGCTTGCCGCGAACTTATGGACCATAGCCTTGTCCCTTCAGCCTGCCGAAGATGACGGCAACCGTAAGTTGGCATGTTGGCCATGGGAAGTCCGAACCTCTCCGCCGCGGAGTTCCTTGCCGCCCACGGCCACGACGAGGTCTGGCTGTGGTATGCGGGGCAGGACGGCGACCCCAGGGACGTGCCGAAGACGCGCATCGATTCCCTCCTCGCGGCGACGGCCTGACGGCGCGCCTGCGACCATATTCCAGCCTTTCCCTCCGCGGTTTTTCGGCTAAGGTGCGGCCTCTTTTCGCCGGCCTGCCGCAACGGAGACGTCATGACCGCCTTGCTGCCGAACGTGGATCCCGACGGGCTCCTCGAATACTCCGTGGTCTTCACCGACCGCGCCCTGAACCACATGTCCGAGGCCTTCCAGGGCGTCATGCGGGACATCTCCGCCACCCTGAAGCAGGCCTACCAGGCGGCGGGCGTGGCGGTGGTGCCGGGCGGCGGCACCTACGCCATGGAGGCGGTGGCGCGCCAGCTCGCCGACGGCAAGAAGGTGCTGGTGATCCGCAACGGCTGGTTCTCCTACCGCTGGTCGCAGATCTTCGCGGCCGGCAACATCCCCGCGGCGGAGACCGTGCTGAAGGCGCGGCCGCTGGCGGCGGGCCCCCAGGCGCCTTTCCAGCCGGTGCCGATCGAGGAGGCCGTGGCGGCCATCGCGGCGCAGCGGCCCGACGTGGTCTTCGCGCCGCACGTGGAAACCGCCTCCGGCATGATCCTGCCCGACGACTACATGAGAAAGATTGCCGAGGCGGTGCACGCCGTCGGCGGCCTCTTCGTGCTGGACTGCATCGCCTCGGGCACCGTCTGGGTCGACATGCAGGCGCTCGGCGTCGACGTGCTGATCTCGGCGCCGCAAAAGGGCTGGAGCGCCTCGCCCTGCAGCGGCCTGGTCATGCTGAGCCCGACGGCGGTCGAAGCGGTGAAGGCCTCCACCAGTTCCTCCTTCGCCTGCGACCTGAAGAAGTGGCTGGAGATCATGGAGGCCTACGAGAAGGGCGGCCATGCCTACCACGCCACCATGCCGACCGATGCTCTGCGCGGCTTCCGCGACGCCATGAAAGAGACGGAAGCCTACGGGTTTTCCAAGGTGAAGGCGGAGCAGGAGGAACTGGGCGCCAAGGTGCGCGCGCTCTTTGCCGTACGCGGCTTTGCGAGCGTGGCAGCCGAGGGCTTCGGCGCACCCGGCGTGGTGGTCTGCTACACCGACGACCCGGGCATCAAGTCAGGCGCCAAGTTCGTCGCCCAAGGCCTGCAGACCGCTGCCGGCGTGCCCCTCATGTGCGACGAGCCGGCAGACTTCCAAACCTTCCGCGTCGGCCTCTTCGGCCTCGACAAGCTGCATAACGTAGAGCGCTCCGTCGCCAACCTGGCACAGGCCCTCGACAGCATCGTGGGCAAGACCAACGTGCGCTGAGGTTTCTTTAAGCCCGAGCATGACAAAGTTTCTTGAACTGGGGTTCTTTTACCCGAACTTCGCGATCGCTTCCAGGAAGGGCTCGGCGAAGTCGCGGACCTTGGCTTCGCCGACGCCGAAGACCTCGGCGAAGGTGTCGCGGCTGGACGGGCGCCGGCGGGCCATGTCGATCAGCGAGCGATCGCCGAAGACGACGTAGGCGGGGACGCCGCGCTCCTTGGCGAGGGTGAGGCGCAGCGCCTTCAAGGCGGCGAGCAAGGCGGCATCGGCGTCGGCGAGCTCGGCGGTCTCCACCGCCTTGCGCGCGCGCGTGCCGGCCTTGCCGGCCGCGTCTCGGCGGAAGCGGAAATCGCCTTGGCCCTGCAGCAGCGCCGCGCCGGTCTCGGTCAGGCTGAGGCCGCCGTGGCCGCTGATGTCGAGCCGCAGGTAGTCGGCGGCCACCAGCTGGCGCAGGATCGAGCGCCAGGTTTCCTTGCTCTCGTCACGGCCGCGGCCGTGGGCGGCGAGGCGGTCATGGCCGAGGCTGCGGATCTTCTCGGTGTCGCCGCCGCGCAGCAGGTCGACGATGTGCGCGGCACCGAAGCGCTGGCCGGTCTGCACGACGGCATCCAGGGCGTGACGGGCGACCTCGAAACCGTCCTCGGTCACCGGCGGGTTCAGGCAGATGTCGCAGTTGCCGCAGGGGCCGGAGTCTTCGCTGAAGTAGGACAGCAGCACCTGGCGGCGGCAGCGCGCGGTCTCGCAGTAGGCGATCAGCGCATCGAGCCGCTTGTGCTCGCGCCGCTTGTGATCGCTGTCGCCGTCGTCCTCCTCGATGAACATGCGGCGCTGACGGATGTCGCCCAGGGCATAGAGCATGAAGGCCTCGGCGGGGCGGCCGTCGCGCCCGGCGCGGCCGAGCTCCTGGTAGTAGGCCTCCATGTTGGCCGGCAGGTTGGCGTGGAAGACGTAGCGCACGTCGGGCTTGTCGATGCCCATGCCGAAGGCGATGGTGGCCACCATGATGATGCCCGGATCGGTCATGAAGACGTTCTGGTTGGCGGTGCGCTGGGCGCTGTCGAGGCCGGCGTGATAGGGCAGGGCGCGGAAGCCGTGCTGCACCAGCAGCTCCGCCATCGCCTCGGTCTTCTTGCGCGACAGGCAGTAGACGATGCCGCTCTCGCCGGCGCGCGCCTTCACGAAGTCGAGCAGCTGGCGCTTGCCGTCGCGCTGCAGCTCCACCGCCAGCTGGATGTTCGGCCGGTCGAAGCCGGTGACGAAGCTGCGCCCGCCGCCGTTGAAGAGCTTGGCGGCGATGTCCTGGCGCGTCGCCGCGTCGGCGGTCGCCGTGAAGGCCGACAGCGGCACCGCGGGAAACAGCTCGGGCAGCCGCGCCAGGGCCTCGTACTCCGGCCGGAAGGAAGGGCCCCAGCGCGAGATGCAGTGGGCCTCGTCGATGGCGATCTGCGCCAGCGGCAGGCGCTGCAGCGCCGCCAGCATGCGCCCGGTCATCAGCCGCTCCGGCGAGATGTAGAGCAGGCGGACGGTCCCGGCGGCGACGCGCCGCCAGGCCGCCACATTGGTCTCGCGGTCGCGCGAGGAGTTGATGGTCTCGGCGGCGACGCCGTCCAGCTTCAGGGCCGCCACCTGGTCCTCCATCAGCGCTACCAGCGGCGAGACCACCAGGGTCAGGCCGTCGCGCACCAGGGCCGGAATCTGGAAACAGAGCGACTTGCCGGAGCCGGTCGGCATCACCGTCAGCACGCTCTGGCCGTCGAGAATGGTGGCGATGACCTCCTCCTGGCCCGGCCGGAAGGAGTCGTAGCCGAAGACCTCGCGGAGCACCTGGCGGGCGGGGGAAGCGGGGGACAGGGAGAGCATCGCCCGCTTGTCGCACGCCAGGCAGAGTCGGGTCCAGGCGTCCGAGCGAAAAAATGACTCCCTCTCCACCCGCTTGCGGAGGGAAGAGGGATGATGACGGGCGCTTACTCCGCCGCGCGTCGCTTCGCGACGGGCTCGTAGAGGTCGCGCTGCACGCCGTCGAGGTTGCGGCCCTCGATGCGGATGAGGCGGGTCGGGCCCTCGCGGCGCGGCGAGTGCAGCACGCCCTCGTTGTAGACCACGGCCTTGCCGGGCTGCAGTGCGTAGACCTTCAGCGGCTCGACCAGGCCGGGCCGGTCGCCCTCGGGCGCCTTGAGCTTGCGCCACTCGGTCATCTCCGTGGTGCCGATGGCCTGGCCGTAGATCGCCCAGGTGTCGGCATGGTCATGCGGCGGGGCCGTCTTCGCGCCGTCGTAGACGTGGGCCATGATGCAGAAGCCGAAGTCCGGGTCCTCGTAGAGCAGGCTGCGCGGCTCGCTGCTGTGGGGACCGAGGTGGTCGTCGACGAAGGCCGGGTCCTGCAGCGCCCGCTCCAGGTGACGGCGCACCTGCTCGCGGCCGGCCGGGCCGGGATCGGCGGCGAGGGCGTCGTGGCAGTCGGCGGCCAGCTGTTCCAGGGTGTAGCTCATGGATTCCTCCAAGGATCGCGCCTCTGGAGAATGCTAGAGCAGCCGGCCGGTTCCCGCCAGGGGGGCGGGCTGAGAAATGCGCAGCGCCCTCGCCACCACCCCATCACCCTCGGCCTTGAGCCGAGGTGAGCCCCCGGGCGGGCGTCTCGAAGGACGCGCTCACGCCAGCGTCACGCTGTAGACCTGGTCGCGGGTGTCGCAGAGGCTCATGCGCCACTCGACCGGGCGGCCGTCGAGCGCGCGGGCGGTGCGATCGATGGCGAGCAGCGGGGCCTCGCGAACGAGGCCGAGGTGGCGGGCCGCCTCGGCACCGGCGGCGACGGCGCTGAGGCGCTCCTCGGCCCCCCCGATGGTGATGCCGTAGTCGCGGGCATAGAGGGTGTAGAGGGTGTTGGGCAGGTCGCGTCGGGCGGCGAGGCCGGGGAAGAGGGCGGCCGGCAGCACGATGCGCTCGAAGATCGCCGGCCGGCCGGTCAGCGAGCGCACCCGGGCGATGCGGATGACCTCTGCGTCCGATGCCAACTGCAGACGCTCGGCCTCGGCGGCCTTGGCCGGTCCGGCGGCGAGGCGCAGGACGCGACTCTGCGGAACCAGCGGCAGGCCGCGGCGGTCGGTCAGCTTGAAGAAGTGGAAGAGGGCATGCTCCTGGTCGTGCTCGGCGACGTAGGTGCCGCGGCCCTGGCGGCGCACCAGCAGGTTGCCGGCGGTCATCTCGTCGAGCGCCTTACGCACGGTGCCCTGGCTGACGCCGAGTTCTTCGGCCAGTTGCATCTCGCTGGGCAGCAGGTCGCCGGGCTTCCAATAACCGCCGATCAGGCGCTCCAGCAGGAGATCCTTCACCTGCTGATAGAGGGGCTTGAACCCCGGAAGCGCCGAAAGCTGCTTGGTCACGCCGAAAATCTCCTTGTCTTATATAAGACATAACATATAGTTTCCTGATCTTGAACAAGAGATCGCGGAGGTCCTTCGGACGGCGCCCCTGGCGGGGAGCCGGGGAGGGCAGAAGGCGCTGAAAGGCGAAGCGCCCGTCCGCCAGCGTGAGGGAGAACATCCGCAGATGTCTGCACCAGATTTCATCGTGCACGATGCCAAGGACACGGTCGGCGTGATCGTGAAGGAGGGCATCGCCGCCAGCAGCACGCTCACCGGCTGGATCATGGAGGACGACTCGCGCTTTGAGCTGAAGTGCATCGACGCCATTCCGCTTGGCCACAAGATTGCCCTGGCCGATATCGCTGAAGGCGATACCATCCTCAAATACGGCCACGACATCGGCAAGGCCGTGGCGAAGATCGCCAAGGGCGGCCATGTCCATACCCAGAACGTCAAGACCAAGAGGTGGTGAGATGAGCGCGCAAAACTTCCTCGGCTTCCGGCGCGAGAACGGCCGCGTCGGCATCCGCAACCACGTGGTCATCCTGCCGCTGGACGACCTCTCCAACGCCGCCTGCGAGAAGGTGGCCAACAACATCGAGGGCTGCCTCGCCCTGCCGCACCACTACGGGCGCCTGCAGTTCGGCGAGGACCTGGAGCTGCATTTCCGCACCCTGATCGGCACCGGCAGCAGCCCCAACGTCGCCGCGGTCATCGTCATCGGCATCGAGCCGGCCTGGACCGGGCGCGTGGTCGACGGCATCGCCAAGACCGGCAAGCCGGTCGAGGGCTTCGCCATCGAGGGCCACGGCGAGATCAAGATCGTCGCCGACGCCTCGCGCAAGGCCAAGGAGTTCGTGCAGGCGGCAACCGAATTGCAGCGCGAGCCCTGCGCCCTCAACGAGCTCTGGGTCTCCACCAAGTGCGGCGAGTCCGATACCACCTCGGGCCTGGCCTCCAACCCGACGGTCGGCAACTTCATCGACAAGTTCGATGAGCTCGGCGCCACCACCTGCTTCGGCGAGACCTCGGAGCTGACCGGCGCCGAGCAGATCTGCGCCACCCGCGCGGCCACGCCGGAGGTGGCCAAGAAGTTCCTCGCCACCTGGCAGGCCTACATGGACGAGGTCATCGAGCCGCACAAGACCAGCGACCTCTCGGACAGCCAGCCGACCAAGGGCAATATCGCCGGCGGCCTCACCACCATCGAGGAAAAGGCCTTCGGCAACCTGCAGAAGATCGGCAGGAAGACCAAGTTCATCGACGTGCTGAAGCCGGCCGAGGAGCCCTCCAAGGGCCCCGGCCTCTACTTCATGGACTCCTCCTCGGCCGCGGCCGAGTGCGTGACGCTGCAGGCCGCCGCCGGCTTCGTCGTGCACCTCTTCCCGACCGGGCAGGGCAACATCATCGGCAACCCCATCGAGCCGGTGATCAAGCTGACCGCCAATCCCAAGACCGCCCGCGAGATGGGCGAGCACGTCGACCTCGACGTCTCCGGCATCCTGCGCGGCGAGATGAACCTCGATCAGGCGGGCGACGCCCTCATCGACATCACGCTGCGCACCTGCAACGGCCGCCTGACCGCCGCGGAGACGCTGAAGCACCGCGAGTTCGTCATGACCAAGCTCTACCGCAGCGCCTGACCTGCCGGGGTTCGCCCGGCACAACAACGAAGAAGAACGGATGCCGCAAAGCCGGGTCGCAAACTCCGCGCAAGGCACCGACATACCAGAGGGAGAAAACACCTATGAGAGCTTTCGCATCTCTTGCCGGCGTCGCCCTGGCGGCGCTGTCGCTCGGTCTTGCCGCTCCGGCCGCGGCGCAGTCCTACCCGGACAAGCCGGTCAACTACATCATCCCCTTCGGCCCCGGCGGCGAGTCCGACATCACGGCGCGCCACCAGCAGGCCTTCTACCCCGACATGTTCGGCCAGGACCTCGTCATCGAGTACAAGCCCGGCGGCGGCGGAGCGGTCGGCTGGTCTCAGCTCAACGACTACAAGGGCGACGGTTACACCTGGATGGGCGTCAACCTGCCGCACATCGTGGTCCAGCCGATGCAGAAGGACGTCGGCTTCAAGACCGACGATCTCACCATCGTCTACATGTTCCACTACACCCCCGACGCCATCGTGGTGCACAAGGACAGCGAGTTCCAGACTCTGCAGGACCTGGTCGACTACGCCAAGGCGAACCCCGGCAGGGTCACCCTCTCGGGCTCGGGCAAGGCGACTTCCAATCACATCGCCCAGGTCCTCTTCGATGGCATGGCCGGCATCAAGACGACCTACGTTCCCTTCAAGGGCACCGGCGCGGCCGTCACCGCCCTGCTGGGCAAGCAGGTGGCGGCGGAGTGGGGCTACACCTCCGTCGGCGCCAGCCACCGCGACCAGGTACGCATGCTGGCCGTCGCCATGGACGAGCGCCATCCCCTGTTCCCCGACGTGCCGACCTTCAAGGAACTGGGCTTCGAGCTTGCCTCCGGTGCCTACCGCGGCATCGCGGTGCCCAAGTCCACGCCGGAGGAACTGCGCCAGCAGATCTCCGACATGATCGGGCAGATCAACCACGATCCGGAGTTCCGCAAGCGCCTGGAGAACGACGGCATGGCCATGCTGGACGTCGGCTACGCGGAGATGGGCGCCTTCATGGCAAAGATGACCGAAACCTACCACGGCGTGGCGAAGGAAGCCGGCATCGCCGAGTAGCAGACTGCCGGAATCGAGCGTCTTGCCTCGTCCTTCGAGACGCCTTGCTTGGCAAGACGGCTCAGGATGAGGCAAGACTCAAGATTGACCTCATGCTGAGGAGCGAGCGGTAGCGAGCGTCTCGAAGCACGAGGTCATCAGTGGAGCCGCAACAGGGGATCTGGCATGCTTCCGGGCATCGAGTACTTCGCTGCCGCGCTGACGCCGTTCAACGTCGCGCTGGCCCTCGGCGGTGTCGCAGCCGGCACCGTCGTGGGCTCGCTGCCGGGGCTGACGGCGACCATGGCGGTCGCCGTCCTCGTCCCCCTGACCTTCGCGATGGCGCCGGCCTCCGCCCTCATCCTCATGGGCGCGATCTACACCGGCGCGATCTATGGCGGCGCCTATGCCGCCATCCTGCTCAACACGCCGGGCACGCCCTCGGCCATCGGCACCACCTTCGACGGCTATCCCATGGCCAAGCGGGGCGACGGAGACCTCGCGATCAGCGCAGCCAGCCTGGCCTCGGTGGTCGGCGGACTGGTCGGTGCCCTGGCGCTGCTGCTGCTCGCGCCGCCGCTGGCCGAGGTCGCCCTGGCCTTCGGGCCGATGGAGTACTTCTGGTTGGCGATCTTCGGCCTCTCGCTGATCGCGGCGCTTTCCGAGGCAAGTCTGCTCAAGGGCCTCATCGGTGGCTGCTTCGGGCTGCTGCTGTCGACCATCGGCGTGGCGGAGATCTCCTCAGACGTCCGCTTCACCTTCGGCTCGCGCACCCTGCTCGGCGGCATCGAGATCGTTTCCGCGCTCATCGGGCTCTATTGCATCCCCGTGCTGATCGACATGGTCGCGACGCCCGACCGGCACCTGCAGGTCGAGGCCAAGCCGCGCGGCTTCCGCCTGCGCGAGGCGCTGACGATCTCCTGGCGCGGCAAGATCAACCTGCTGCGCAGCTCGATCATCGGCACGCTGGTGGGCATCCTGCCGGGCGCCGGCGGCTCCATCGCCGGGCTGGTGGCCTACTCCGAGGCGCGCCGCTCGTCCAAGCATCCCGAGCGCTATGGAAAGGGTGAGCCGGACGGCGTGCAGGCGACCGAGTCGGCCAACAACGCCACCGTCGGCGGCGGCTTCATTCCCACGCTGGTGCTGGGCATTCCGGGCACGCCGCCGGACGCGGTGATACTCGGGGCGCTGCTGGTGCAGGGCGTGCGCACCGGCCCCAACCTCTTCACCGAGCAAGGCTCCATCGTCTACACCTTCATCTACGGACTCCTCCTGGCGACCGTGCTGATGCTGCCGGTGGGACTGGTGATCGGGCGCTATGCCTATCGCTCGATCGTCACGGTGCCGAAAGCCATGCTGGTGCCGACGGTGGGATTCATGACGATGATCGGCAGCTACGCCATCCGCAACAACATCTCCGACGTGGTGGTCATGATCGTCCTCGGCGTCTTCGGCTGGGGGTTGGGGCGTTTCGGCTTCGCCGTGTCGCCCATCGTGCTGGGCCTCATCCTCGGTGCCATCGCCGAACAGGGCTTCGTGCAGGCCTGGACCATCGGCTCGGCGATGGACGACCTGCCGGGCATGTTCTTCGGGCGGCCGATCTCGCTCGGCATCGTTGCCCTCACGCTGCTGTCGTTGTTCTATCCCCTGCTGCGGGCGCGCTTGCCGGCGCGGCGGGGCGTGGTGCGGGAGGCCAGCTATGACGAGTGAGCGCCGCGCCGCCGGCCGCGATCTGCCGGGCAGCCTCATCGCCGCCGCCTTCATCCTCATCGGCGCGCTCTGCTGGTGGGACACGACGGACATGTCGGATCCCGATTCCTACGTCTTTCCGCGCATGGTCATCGTGCTGATGATCGCCTTCTCGCTGCTGCTCATTCTGCGCAACCTGCTGCTCGGCGGCGGCCGGCACCACCTCTCGACGGCCGGCTCCTGGCCGCGCCGCGTCGGCCTGGTGGCGGCGATGCTGCTCGGCGCGCTGGCGATGCCGCTGGTGGGCTTCTTGCCCTCCGGCATTGCGGTATTCCTGGCGATCATGCTGCTGGCCATGTACGACCCCTGGACGGGCTTCCGCCGGGTGGTGTTTCCTCTTGTCGGCTTCGCCATCGTCGTTGGTTTCTTCGTGCTGTTCTCCGAGGTGCTGCGGGTACCGCTGCCGCTCGGCAGCCTGTTCGAGTAAGGAGAGAGTTGCTTGGCCGATATCGTGATCTCCGAGTTTATGGACGAAGCTGCGGTCGAGGGGCTCCGCGACGGCTTTTCGGTGCTCTACGATCCCGCTCTGGTCGATGATCCCGAGGCCTTGCGGACGGCGTTGAAGGCGGCACGGGCCCTCATCGTGCGCAACCGCACCCGGGTCAGCGCGGCGCTGCTGGCGGCGGCGCCGCAGCTGGAGGCGGTCGGCCGTCTCGGCGTCGGCCTCGACAACATCGACATGGCGGCCTGCCGCGCGGGCGGCGTGAAGGTCTTTCCGGCCACCGGTGCCAACGACCAGGCGGTTGCGGAGTACGTCATCGCGGCGGCGCTGATTCTGCTGCGCGGCGCTTATCATGCCGGCGAGGCGATGCTGGCGGGCGGCTGGCCGCGCCAGGCCCTGATGGGCCGCGAGGCGGCCGGCAAGACCCTGGGCCTGATCGGCTTCGGCGGCATCGCCCGCCAGGTCGCCGCCAGGGCAAGGCCGCTGGGCCTGCGGGTGGCGGCCCACGACCCCTTCGCTTCACCCGGCGATCCTGCCTGGCAGGGCATCGCCCGTCACGAGACCCTGGAGAGCCTGTTGCCGGTCTGCGACGCGATCTCCCTGCACGTCCCGCTCACCGAGGGCACGCGCGACTTGATCGACGCCAAGGCCCTCGCGGCGCTGCGTCCCGGTGCGGTGCTGATCAACACGGCACGCGGCGGCGTGGTCAACGAGGCAGCGCTGGCCGCAAGCCTGCGGCGTGGCCACCTGGGCGGAGCGGCGCTCGACGTCTTCGCCGAGGAACCGCTCAGCGCTGCCGCCGCCGCCCCCTTTGCCGGCCTCGCCAACGTGATTCTGACGCCGCACATCGCCGGCGTCACGGCTGAGTCCAACGTGCGCGTCAGTGCCGTGACCGCGGAACAGGTCCGCCGCGCCCTGGAAGAGGCGCGGTGAGCGCAACTCCGCCACGCCGTCATCCCGGACAAGCGACAGAGAATGACGAATGACTGACAGGAGTGAGCAAACCGCGAACGGCAGCGAGCGGCTGAGCCTGGCGGAGGCGCACGAGCTGGTTGTCGAGGCCCTAACATCAGCCGGCACGTCCGAGGCCAACGCCAGGTCGGTCGCCGCCGCCTTGGTCGCCGCCGAGGCCGACGGCCAGCGCGGCCACGGGCTCTCCCGCGTCGCCGCCTATGCCTGCCAAGTGATGAGCGGCAAGGTCGACGGCAAGGCGGTGCCGCGCATCGAGCGCCTCTCCGCCGCCGCCCTGCGCATCGATGCCGGCGCCGGCTTTGCCTTTCCGGCTCTCGACCTCGCGCGAGCGGAGCTCGCGGGCATGGTGCGCACGAGCTGTATCGCCGTCGCGGCGGTGCATCACTCGCACCATTTCGGGCAGGCCGGCTATCACGTCGAGCGCCTGGCCGAGGCCGGCCTCGTCGGCCTCATGGTCGGCAACTCTCCGCAGGCCATGGCGCCCTGGGGCGGCAGCCGTGGCATCTTCGGCACCAATCCCATCGCCTTTGCCGCGCCGCGCCGGGCGGCGCCGCCGCTGGTGATCGATCTCTCGCTCTCCAAGGTCGCGCGCGGCAAGGTGATGGCGGCCGCCAAGACCGGCGAGCGCATCCCGGAGGGCTGGGCGCTGGATTCCGAAGGCCGACCGACCACCAATCCGGAGGCGGCACTGGCCGGCACCATGATCCCGATGGGCGATGCCAAGGGTGCCGCCCTGGCGCTCATGGTGGAAATTCTCTCGGCCAGCCTGATCGGCGCCAACTTTGCTTTCGAGGCCAGTTCCTTCTTCACCGCGGAGGGACCGCCGCCGGGGGTCGGACAATTCCTCCTGGCGATCGATCCCGGGCCGCTTTCCGGCGGCACCTTCGCCGAGCGGCTGGAAATCCTGGTCGCGGCGCTGGAGGGCCAGGAGGGTGCGCGCTTGCCGGGCACCCGGCGGCTCGAGAATCGCGCGGCCGCCGCCCGCAGCGGCCTCCAGATACCCTCGATCCTGCTGAAGGAAATCCGCGAACCCGGCCGCTGACGATCCCAGCGGAACACCATCAACATATTGAAAATACATAGTAATACGGACTGCCCCTTGGCTGGGCCGTGCGAAAATGCCTGGCATTCGATCTAGTCACCTTGTTGAAAGCTTTGGCCGCTAGCGTGCTATCCTGGGTTTTGTTGGGGCGGCACCGCTCGGAGCCGTCCGACCCGGCGTTTTGATCTAGAAACTGGGGTGCTCTCCCGCGCGCCTTCGCTCGCCATGGATTGCTGACGGAGCCGTCTATCGATGGGGCTACTGGGGCTTTCGGCAGGCGCGGCCGGATGGGTCAAAAGAGGGCTCGTCTGGCTTGCGCTCCTTGCGGTGATCGCGCTGCGTTTCGCCGACCCCGAACCCTTGCCGACTTTCCGCAATGCCTTCTTCGATTTTGCCCAGGGTCTGCTGCCGCCCGAGGCCGGGGAGCAGTCCCCGCCGATCACCATCGTGGAAATCGACGAAGCCAGCCTGGCCACCCTGGGCCAGTGGCCTTGGCCGCGCGACTTGATGGCCGACCTGGTGGGCAAGATCGCCGAGCAGGGCCCGCGCGTCATCGGCATCAACATCCTTTTTCCTGAGGCGGACCGGCTGTCACCGGAGAGCGTGCTGAAACGCTTCCCGCTCGACGCGCCGCTGCGCGAGAGCCTCGCCCAGTTGCCGTCCAACGATGCGCTGCTGGCCTTCAGCCTCCGACAGGCGCAGGCGGTGCTCGGCGCCGCAGTAACCGTGGGTCCCCCGCAAACCGCTGCGGGTTCTGCCTCGCAGGTGCCGATCCTCTTGCGCCTCGGCCACCAGGGCGCCGCCGAGATCCGCCGCTACCCCGCACTGCTGCGCAATCTGCCGGAACTGGAGGCGGCGAGCAGCGGCGTCGGCGTGGCCAGTCTGGAGTTTGGCAGCGACGGCGTGGTGCGCCGCATGCCGATCGTCATGCTGGTCGGCGATGCCGTGCTGCCCTCCTTTGCCGTGGAGGTGGTGCGCGTTGCCAAGCGAGTGCCGGCCATTTCCGTGGAGATCGACGGCCCCGGCATCGACAGTGTGAGCCTCGGCGACCTGAAGATCAGGACCGCCTTTTCCGGGGAGGTCTGGCTGCGCGAGGTGCCGATCGCGCGGCTTGACCGTGCCTCGGCGTTGGATGTGCTGAGCGGCGCGGCCGACGCCGCTTTGCTGCGCGACCGCATCGTCCTGCTCGGTGCCACTGGCGGCGGCCTTGGGAGCAGCTTCGTGACCTCCGGCGGTGCCGCGCTCTCCGCCCTCGACATCCAGGCTCTCTTCGTCGAGAACCTGATCTCGCAGCACTATCTGCTGCGTCCGCCCTTCGCCGTGTTCTGGGAACTGCTGCTGACCGTCGGGCTGGTCCTCGGCTACCTGTCGCTGGGGCGGCATCTGCCGGGGCAGGTCAGCCAGCTTGGCCTCGTGCTGGTCCTGCTCCTGCTGTTCGGCGGCGCGTTTTACGCGTTCGACCGGCACAGCCTGCTGCTCGATCCCAGTTACCCTGCGCTGGTCTTCATCCTCGCCTACCTGGTGATGATCGGTCTCGACGTCGTCGAGGCGCAGCGCCAGCGCAAGCGGAGCGAACAGGAGCGCGAGATGGCCTTGATCCTGGCCGAGGCGGCCAACCGCTCCAAAACGAGCTTCCTCGCCAACATGAGCCACGAGCTGCGCACGCCGCTGAACGCCATCCTCGGTTTCTCGGAGATGATGAAGGAAGGAATTCTGGGGCCGGTACAGCCGCAGAAGTACCGCGACTACGTAGAAGACATCCACGACATGGGCAGGCACCTGCTGGCGCTGGTCAACGACGTCCTGGAGATGTCCAAGGTCGAGGCCGGCGAGAGCCAGCTCAGCGAGGGCGAGTTCTCGGCGCGCGCGATGCTGGAACACAGCATCCGCACGGTCATCACCGCCTACCGCGACCGCGGCGCTTCCGTGGTGCTCGAACGAGAGTCCATGTTGCCGACTCTTTGGGGCGACCAGCGTATGTTCACCCAGATGGTGATGAACCTACTGTCCAACGCCATCAAGTACACGCCGGACAGCGGGCGCATCCAGGTCACCGGCGTGGTGACCGACAGCGGCAGCTTTCGGCTCTCGGTTTCCGATACCGGCATCGGCATGTCCGGCGAGGAGATCATCGAAGCCTTTGAGCCCTTCCGCCGCATCGATCACGCTTTGACATCGAACTTCGAGGGAATCGGCCTAGGATTGCCGCTGACCAAGGCAATGATCGAAATGCACGACGGCAAGCTCGAAATCGCCAGCATCAGCAATCGCGGTACGACGGCGACCTTGGTGTTTCCCGCCGACCGGGTCCGCGGCCCGGACGAGCGACAGAGGGAGAGGGCTTGAGATGACGCCAGGAATCCACGGGATGACCCACGTGCCCGATTGCCGCCGTGTGTGCTTCGAGACGCCCCTGTCGGGGCTCCTCAGCGTGAGGAAGTTTCTTGGCGCCATCCAAAATGGACCTCATCCGGAGGAGCGCGGGCGGGCGTCAGCCCGGACGCGCGTCTCGAAGGACGCACAGCAGTCGTGCAGCATGCACCTGCTGGCGGCATTGTTCTTTGCTGGAATGCTTTCGCTCGCCGCCGGCCAGGGCGCCTTTGCGCAGGAGGTCGCCCTGGTCAAAGTGGTCGACGGCACGGCGTTCGCCCTGCGCGGCAACGACCGCAGCGAACTGGAAGTCGGCGCGCCGATCTTCGTTCAGGATGTGGTGGAGACCGAGGCCGGCTCGGTCGGGCTCACCTTCAAGGATGGATCGCGCATTTCCATCGGGCCGAATTCCAGGGTGAAGTTCACTGAGTTCGAGTTCATGCCGACGGAAGACCGCATGTCGTTCCTCATCGACTTGTTCCGCGGCACGATGCTCTACGTCTCCGGAGTCATTGCCAAGTTGTCGCCCGATTCCGTGCAGGTGCGTACGCCGGTCGCCACCGTGGCGGTCCGTGGCACGCGGTTCCTGGCCGAGGTGGAAGGGGAATAGACGATGCTTCGCCCGGCCCTGGTCGCGTTTCTTCTGCTTTCCCTGGCCGCCTGCGCCGGCAACAACCGCTTCGTCCTGCTGGAAGAGGAGGACGGCAGCGTCGGCGCGATCACCGTCGCGAACGAGGGGGGCAGCCGGACCATCAGCGCGGCGGGCGAGGGAACCCTCGTCGGCGGCGCCCGGGCCGCGCCGAGCGCGCCGCAGGAACTCAGCCAGGAGGAGATCCGCAAGACCTGGGGCGCCGCCCTCGACGCCAGTCCGCTGCGGTCGAGCGACTTCCTGTTCTACTTCATCTTCGGTACCGATGTCCTGACCAGGGAGTCGCGCCTCCAGCTGCCCGTGATCCTCGACAGCATCAAGAGGTATCCGGCGCCGGAGGTTGCCGTCGTCGGCCACACCGACCGGGTCGGCTCCGCCGAGGTGAACGCGCGCCTGGCGCTGGACCGTGCCGAGGCGATCCGCCATATCCTGATTGAGGAGGGCCTCAACCCCGCCCTCATCGAGGTGACTTCCCACGGCGAAGCCGATCCGGTGGTGCCGACGGCGGACGAGATCGCCGAGCCGCGCAACCGCCGCGTCGAGGTCAGGGTGCGCTAGCGGGCCCGACGCCGCTCGGCCCTGCGGTAGTCGCTGCGCCCTTGGCCCCGGGCGCGTTTTTTGCGCTAGAATGCCGGCAATGGCCAGGAGGAACCGCTGCACCTGCGAAGGGCTGCGCTATCCTTCGGCAAGTGCCCGGTCGTCGCGCCGGGCCTGGGAGGAAAGGCGAGGAACCGGTGCCGGTCACCTACGATCCCGCGATCATCGCCCTTTCGGTCGTGATTGCCGTTCAGGGCGGCTACGTCAGCCTGATGCTGGCGCGACGCTTGGCGAGCCTCGGTCAGGCCCCGGGCGGCCTCGGCGGTTGCGCGGGCCGGCGCAAGGCCCTGCTGGCGGCCTCGGCCCTGGCGCTGGGGGTCGGTATCTGGGCCATGCACTTCATCGGCATGCTGGCCGTGAAGCTGCCGATCGCCGTCACCTACGACCTGTTGTGGACGCTGATTTCGGCCCTGGTGTGCATCCTGGTGGTCGGCCTCGGCGTCTTCGTCGCCAGCTTCGGCCGCCTGACGCCGAAGCGCCTGGCCGGGGCCGGGCTGCTGATGGGAACGGGCATCGCCATGATGCACTACGTCGGCATGTCGGCCCTGCGCGCCAACTGCATCGTCAGCTATTCGCCGCTGCTGGTGGCGGCCAGCTTCGGCGTCGCTGTCGCCGCCGCCGGGCTGGCGCTCTGGCTGGCCTTCTCGCCGACCCACCGGCCGCATCTCATGGCCGGCGCCGTCTGCATGGGCCTCGCGATCTCCGGCATGCACTACACCGGCATGGCGGCGGCGACCTTCCTGCCGGTGGAGGACCTGGTGGCGATCTCCGCGCCGGTGCTCAGCCTCGAGCTGCTGGCCATCGTGGTGGCGGTCACCGCCTTCGTGATCTGCGGGCTCTTCCTGCTGGTCCTGCTGCCCGATCGCCTCGACGAAAGAGCCGCTGAACAAGAGCGCGAAACCCCGCTGCCGCCGTCGCTCGCGGCCACGCCACCAGGCGAGCGGGAAGAGGAGGCGCCGGCGCCGCCTGGCAGCCCGGGCCGCATTCCGGTCAATCGCAACGGGGCCACCCGCCTGCTGGTGCCGCAGGAGATCTACGCCGTGCACGCCGACGCGCATTACACCTATGTCTTCGACGGCGTGGAGACCTACTTCTGCAACCTCTCGATCTCGGAGATCGAGGCGCGGCTGGACCCCGCGACCTTCCTGCGGGTGCATCGCAGCCACATCGTCAATGTGGCACATGCGGCGGCCCTGAAGCGGGTCCGCGACCAGGGGCTGCTGGAGCTCGACTGCGCCAACCGCCACGCGGTGCCGGTCAGCCGCAGCCGCCTGCCCAAGCTGCGCGCCGCCCTGGGGATTTAGGCCGGTCGGAAGGTCCTGATATTGGAGGCTGGCAGTGCCCAAAGCGCGCCTCTTGCTTGACTGGATTGTCCTCGATGGCGGCGGGTCCTTGCCGCTCTATCGCCAACTCTATTTCGAATTGCGCGCCGCCATCGTGAGTGCCCGCCTGCCGGCGGGCAGCCTGCTGCCTTCTTCGCGGACGCTCTCACCCTCGGGCACCTTGGACGACGACGAACTACGCGGCGTACTTCAGGCGACGATCGCGGTGGCAGGCTGCGCGATGCCGCCGTGCGGCCTGCCCGCGCCAACGTCGCCCCACAAGACGGCATGGTCCTCAGGCAGGGCGCGCGAATTGGGCATGGACAGCCACAGGCGCATGAGCATGCGGTTCTGGCCCGTGCCGACATCGTCCTTGAACGCCGTGCGACCGTGGTAGACGATGTGATTGTTCAGCAGCTGGATGTCTCCAGGCGCGAAGCGCATCTCGAAACATTCCTCCTCAGCCACATCCATCAACATTCGGATCGCCTCGTGTTCGGCATCGGTCAGCCTCCGGACACCCGGCAGCATCTGCGCATTCTCGATGTAGGTGAGCGAGAAGTGGCTGGTGAGCTTGCCGTCACGTACACCAAAGATCGGCAGGTCGTAGGCCACATGCTCGCCGCCCGCCTCTTCGCCGAACCGGCTGCGCGGGATGGACTTGCACAGCAGGGCATGCAGGTCCGGGCGACGCTTGAGGATCTCGTTATAGACCGTGGCACTGCTGGCCAGCTTGCTAACCCCTCCCTCGGAAGCTTGGCGCACGCACAGCAGACCCACCACGTCGCAACGGTCCGTGTGAAAGCGCAACTGCCCCGGTGACAGTGTGCGGGCACCGGAGGAGAGAAACTGCTTGCCCGAGGCATCGACGGTCGCGCCGTAGAGCTTGGCGCCGATGCCCATACCCTCGTCCTTGATCTCACGCATCACTTCACCGCGACAGTTCTGGTACATGGGTGTGCCGAGGTGACAGCCAAGGCCGTACCAGATGCGGCGCAGCTGCTCTTGGTTGTAGCAACTCACATCCAACCCGCGCATCTTGACCATGCCGGAGCCGTTCTCCAGTTCTTCACGCACGTCATCAAAGAAGGCCGCAGCATCGGGCAGCGGGAAGTTGTGGCGATTGACGTTGCGCCAGTCGAGGTCCTTGACCTTTTCGAACGCGACATCAATCTGCTCCAGTACGACTCCCGGGAACTCTTTGACCCATCGATGGTTCTGTCCCATCTCGGCACCCTTCCAAACACAGGCACCCTGCAGATAGTTCGACTTAGACATGAACTCTCCAGAAAGACAGATATGAAGGAATATTTATGCCTGGTCTTGAATAGACAGGACAACGCGTCCCCCGGCAACTGTCAACCGGCCACTGCGCGTTTGGGGCCGGCTCGCCCGCAGCTGTCGAAGCATAGATCATTGCTCCAATCCGGACCAGGTCAGCTGCCTTGCATAAGCCGCCGGGCTGCCTGGACGACGATCGACAAAGCATCCGCGCTCCCGTTGGCCTCGCCCTTCTCGAAGTCGCCTTCGATCCAGCCCATCTGGTTCGTCACGTGGGCAAAGCAAATTACCGATCTGTTGCGCGCCGCAGCAAAGGCGTAGAGCGCCGCCGCTTCCATCTCGACAGCGAGCAGGCCGCGCCCACGCATGACGTCAATTGCTTGCTCCGTCTCGCGGAAAGGGGCGTCGGTCGTCCAGGTCGCACCCCGCAGGACGGCCACGTCCAGTTCGTCGAAGGCACCGTCCAGCAGGTCCAGCAGCGCTGCGGGCGCCTGGCTGTAGGTCTCCGGAGGCAGATAATGATAGCTCGTTCCTTCGTCGCGCAGGGCGCGGTCGATCAGGATGAAGTAGGGCGGCGCCTGCAGCGGCGTGATCTGGCCCGAAGAGGTGATGCTGATGAGCAGCCGGCAGCCGGAGGCAAAGAGTTCTTCGGCGACCAGGACGGCAAAGGACGCGCCCACGGCACTGCCAACCACGCCGATCGTCAGGCCCTCCTGATCGAAGACATGGAGATCGGTGTGGTAGCAGACCCAGCCGTCGTGGCGGACTGCGCGCCCTTCCGCCTTCAGCTGCCACACGATGTCGCCATCCGGGTCAAGCAGACAGATCGCAGGGACAGGTTCGACCGCAGCCGATTTCTGACGGCGCGCTTCGCGCAGCAGGCTCTCCGGCGTAAAGGCCGACGGTGCGTGGTGATCCTTGTGGCTCAGGATCGGCGGCAAGGCGTCTTCAGGAGTCTTCAAGTCCAACTCCGATTCTGTCTAGAGCTTTGGCCGGCCAGCCGCGAGACGACCTCATCGATGTCTTCCCGCGTCGTCGCGCGCCCCAGGCTGAAGCGGATGGCGCCCATCCCAAATTCCGGCGCTACGCCCATGGCCTTCAGTGTCGGCGACAGCTCGACCCGCCCGGAGTGGCACGCCGAGCCGATGGAGGCGGCGATCTCGGGGATTGTGGCCAGCAAGTCGGCGCCGACCTGCCCGAGGAAGGAAACGCTGAGCGTATTCGGCAGCCGCTCCTCGGGATGACCATTCAGCGCGATCCGATTGCCGAACTGCTCCTTCAGGGCTGCCCAAAGGTGGTCGCGCAGTGCTTTCACCTCGTTCATCGCCGAAAGGTCCCGCGCGAGAACGCAGGCCTCGCCCAATGCGGCTGCGAGCAGCGCGCTTTCCGTGCCGGCGCGCCGGCCCCCTTCGTGGCCCGCTCCGTGGATCAGCGGCTCAAGATTGATTCCGTTGCGGATGTAGAGCGCGCCGACACCCTTGGGCGCATAAAGCTTGTGTCCGGCAATCGTCAGCAGGTCGATACCCAGGTCGCGCACGCGCGTCGGGATCTTGCCGACGGACTGGGCCGCGTCGCTGTGGAAGGGAATCCCGTTCTCTCGTGCAACAGCCGCACAGTCCTCCACCGGCTGGATCGTGCCGACTTCGTTGTTGGCGTGCATGATGCTGATGAGGATGGTGTCTGGGGTGATGGCGCGACCCAGATCGTCCGGATCGATCCGCCCCGTGCCATCGACCGGCAGCCAGGTCACCTCCGCCCCCAGGCGCTCCAGGAAGCGGCAAGGCGCGAGGACGGCCGGATGCTCGATCTGCGTCGTGATGATGTGCCGGCGTTTGCGCTTGCTGGCGAAGAACAGGCCTTTCAGAGCGAGATTGTTGGCTTCGCTGCCGCCGCTGGTGAACACCACCTCTTCGGGAGCGCAGCCGAGCAGCTCGGCGACCTGGCCGCGGGCGTGCTCCAACGCGTCCTTGGCCGGCACGCTCGCCCAGTGGCCGCTCGAGGGGTTGCCGAACGCCTCGTCCAAGTAGGTCCGCATCACAGCTGCCACCTCGGGCGCGACCGGCGTGCTGGCGTTGTAGTCGAGATAGATCTGCTTCATCGCGGCCTTCATGTCAGTTCTCCGCGGCGGCGCGTTCCTCGAGTGCGGCAAGAAAGCGGCTTATCCGCGCGGCGTTCACGCCGAGATCGCTGCGCCCGAGGCGCGAACGCGAACGCAGGTCGACCACTGCGCCGTCTTCCGATGGTTCGACACGGATGACGATCTCGTCCTTGAAGCCGTAGAGCAGCGTGGAGTCGACGGCTTCGATGCGGCCTTCCTCAGGCTCTTCGGCGACGATCTCCCAGTCGCTGTCCTCGGCAAGCGCGAGGGCCAGGGCAAAGGCGCGCTCAGGGGCAACCCCCAACGCCAAGGGCGCCAGATCCGGATAGGCCGCGCGCTGCAGCGCGGCGGTCTCCCCGCCCGGATACGCGCTGGGGTTCGGCACATCCCAGAAGACGGGCGGGTCTTCGGTGTCGGTGCTGATGTCGTTGATCGGCGGATAAGCCCGCGCGGTGTATTCCCAGTGGGCCGCCATAGCCACCACGGGCAGCGAGGCCGCCAGGCCCAGCAGCCCCCACAGGACGTCGCGCCGCGCGCCGAGCCGCAGAGACCCGACCAGCCCGACCAGCGAAAGCCCAAGGCCCAGGATCGCCGCATAGGCGGCATATTCCGAAATGCCCAGTGCCGTCCTGACCGGCCACCATCCAAGCCGATAGCCGATGCCGGAGGTCGCCACGGCGGCGATGCCGCCGAGCCCCAAGGCGAGGCCGAGGAGGGCCGTCCAGACCCTTGGCCGGGAGTCAGTCGACAATCCGGAGGTCATCGACCTTCTCCTTCTCCTTTCTCGAATTGATCGGATAGCCGCTCGCGGGCCCCTTCAGCGGCTGGATCAGCATGCGGTCGAGGCGCAGGTCGCCGCGGGTGCGGAACTGCTCGATGCCGATGGTCATGGCCTCGTGGCCGTCGCGCGGCTGGGCGCGGTAGGTGCCGAGCAGGCGGTCCCACCAGGGCAGGTTGAAGCCGAAGTTGCTGTTGGTCTCGTTCGGATGGATCGAGTGGTGCACGCGGTGCATGTCCGGCGTCACGACGAGCCAGCGCAGCACGCGGTCGAGGCCGAGCGGCAGCTTGAGGTTCGCGTGATTGAACATGGAGGTGGCGTTCAGCAGCACCTCGAAGACCAGAACGGCAGCCGCCGGCGGCCCGAGGGCGGCGACCACCGCGAGCTTGAGGCCCATCGACAGCAGGATCTCGACCGGGTGGAAGCGCAGGCCGGTGGTGACGTCGAATTCCAGGTCGGCATGATGCATGCGGTGCAGCCGCCACAGCGCCGGCACCGCGTGGAACATCACGTGCTGCAGATAGATGGCGAGGTCGAGCGCCAGCAGCGAGACGGCGAAGGCGAGCCAGGCCGGCACCTCGACGGCGTTGAAGAGGCCCCAGCCGCGCTCTTCGGCGATGACGGCAAAGCCGACGGCGACGACCGGGAAGGCAAGGCGCAACAGGAGGGTGTCCACGACCACGATGCCGAGGTTGCCGCTCCAGCGGGTGAGGCGCGGGATCTCCCGCCGGCGGCGCGGAACGGCCGCTTCTGCCAGCATCAGGGCGACCAGCACCCCGAAGAAGAAGGCGAGGCGAAGGGAGGGCTCGTTGGCCAACAGGAGGTCGGTCATGGGGTTGCGGTCCTT
>WHTV01000050.1:19325-27977 GCA_009377535.1 Kiloniellaceae bacterium | reverse complement strand
CCGCCTCCGGGGGAAACTCCGCCAGCTGCCGTTAGGCAGGTGGCGGCGGGCCTGGTTTCGGCTGCGCGCGCTCGACAAAGACCTGCGTCTGGTCGCTGCCATCGTGCTGATCGTGGTCGGCGCGCTGGCCGCCTGTCTGATGACGATCCGCGAGGTCGAACGGCATCTGCTGAGAACCGCGGCGACCGGCGCAGCGGTGCATTGGGCCGACTTCCTGCAGTCGCGCTTGCGCGGCTTGGACGAGATCCTGGCGGCAGGCCTGGTCAGTGAAGACGACCAGCGAATCTTCGAGTTCGCCGGCGCGGCAGGCGGCGTGCGCGCCTACCAGATCATCCGGCGCGACGGCCGCGTGGCTCTGTCAAACTGGGCCGGCGATTTTCGCAGTGCGATCGGCCCGGACACCCTGCAGCGCGTCATCGAGCGCGACGAGACGGTCGCTGAGGTGGTGATCGAGACGCTCTCCGACAACCGCGTCGTGGTCGGCCAGGCCTACGTGCCGTTGGCCGCCGGCGGCGGCAACCGCGGCGCGCTGAAGGTCGATGTCGACGTGACAGGCCAGGCTGAGCGCTACCGCCGGCTGGGCAATGCCGCCTTCGCGATACTCGTTGCTCTGCTGCTGCCTCCCGGCGGCCTCGCCGCCTGGCTGGTCGGGCGCAACATCGCGGCCCAGCGTCGCTCAGAGCGCCTGCAGCGCCATCGCGGCCTCGTCCTCGAGGCGCTGGCTAAGGGCACCGAGCTCGATCGTGTGCTGATGCGCATGGCCCTCTTTGCCGAACGGCACCGCCCCGGCAGCCGCTGTACCATCCTGACCCTCGATTCGCTCGGCGAGCGGGTGGCCTCGACGATCTCGCCGCGGCGCCAGGACGCCGCCGTCGCTGCGACCGGCCGTTACATCGACGAGTTGCCGGAGCCCTTCGCGCGCTGCCTGAGCGACGGAGCACCGTCGGTGAGCGCCGGGCCGGACAACGAGGTGCTCCGGACTACGCCGCTCCTCGCCACGAATGGGCGATCGCTCGGCTGCCTGATTCTGCGCTTCGCCGGCGGCAGCCCGACGCGCGCGGCGGAGGCCGAGGGCCCTGAGGTGACCCTTGCGCACCTGGCGGCATTCGCCATCGAAACGCGCCGTGCCGAGAATGCCCTGGCGGAGTTGCGACAGCGCAACGAGCTGATCCTCGGCGCCACCGCCGACGGCATCCTCGGCGTCGACGCCGACGGCCGGGTGACCTTCTCCAACCCCGCGGCGACGCGGTTGCTGGGATGCTCGCTGGAGGATCTGATCGGGCGCGACGTCGGCGAGATCCTGCGCGGGCCCGCCGCCGGCGGAGAAGCCGGGTCGCCAATCTTCGCTACCCTCAAGGACGGCCAGGCGCGCCAGGTCGACAAGGTCGAAATCTGCGGCGAGGGAGGGCGGCCGTTGCCAGTGCGACTGGTCGTCACTCCGATCGCACGGCACCTCTCGAGCCTGCGCGCTGTTGTCATCTTCGACGATATCAGCGCCCAGATCGCCGCCCAGCGCAGCCTGCGCCGCGCAGCCGAGGAGGCCGAAGCGGCCAGCCGGTCGAAGTCGAACTTCCTGGCCCACATGAGCCACGAACTGCGCACGCCGCTGAACGCCATTATCGGGTTCTCCGAGGTCATGTCGGCGCAGACCCTGGGCCCGCTCGATCACTCGCGCTATCTCGAATACGCCGAGCACATCCACGTGTCGGGCGAGCACCTGCTGTCTCTGATTAATGACCTCCTGGACCTTTCCAAGATCGAGGCCGGCAAGCTGGAACTCTGGGAGGAGACGGTGGATCTCGCGGCTCTCATCAAGCGCTGCCGCGTTTTCGTCGAGGAGCCGGCGCAAAACAAGGGCGTCACGCTGACCTTGCGGATGGATCGCGAGCTGCCCGACCTGCGTTGCGACTCGCGCAAGTTGAAGCAGGTGCTGGTCAACCTGCTGTCGAACGCGGTGAAATTCACCCCGGCCGGGGGGCGCATCGTGCTGGAAGCGAAGCCGGACGGCGCTGACGGCGTCGTCATCGAGGTTTCCGATACCGGGATCGGCATTGCCGCGGAGAACATCGAGAAGGTGATGTCCCCCTTCGGCCAGGTCAATGAAGCCCTCAATCGGGACACCGAGGGGACGGGGCTCGGGCTGCCGCTGTCGAAGGCGCTGGTGGAACTGCATGGCGGCCGGCTGTTTCTCAAGAGCGCGCCCGGCATGGGCACGGTGGCAACGGTGCAACTGCCCGAGAGGGCCGTCCCGCGCCAGCCGGCAACGTCGGCGCCGGAGGTTCGCGCCGGAGGCATGACGCGCTAACAGGCGCCCCGCCGGTCGTGCGGTTCCAGCAGCCCGTGCGGCACTTTCACGCCGCCGCGAAGCGGTTTGTGAGGAACGCCGGGCAGTGATTTATAACCGATTGAAAACAAACATGATATTCCCCCGTCTTCGGCGGCGCGGGAGTTGTCGTCTGCGGGCGGGATTGCTATAGTCTGAGCGACGATTCGCGGTGGATTCCCTGCGGCTTTTCCAGTCCCTGTTCGGGGCGTCCAGGCAGGTTGCACCGGGCGCCGGAAGAGGGCAGGGAATGCCTGCCCGGGCCGGCCGCTTTTCTTCGATCTCAACGGCCCGTTCGGGCCAAGCATCCCGTTGTCCGGGTACTGGGCCCGGACTCTTGCCAAGGCAGTCCACTTGTCCGACCCGTCACAGCCGACCTCCGATTTCGACATCACGCCGGTTACCATCGAGGAGGAGATGAAGCGCTCCTACCTCGATTACGCCATGAGCGTGATCGTGGCTCGGGCACTGCCCGACGTGCGCGACGGCCTGAAGCCTGTCCACCGGCGCATCCTCTACGCCATGAAGGAGGCCGGCTACGACTGGAACCGGCCGTACCGCAAGTCGGCCCGCGTCGTCGGCGACGTCATGGGTCAGTATCACCCGCACGGCGACAGCGCGATCTACGACACCATGGTGCGCATGGCACAGCACTTCTCCATGCGCCTGCCGCTGATCGACGGCCAGGGCAACTTCGGCTCCATGGACGGTGACCCTGCGGCGGCCATGCGCTACACCGAGGCGCGGCTGACCCGCGCGGCCAGCGACTCGCTGCTGCAGGATATCGACGAGGACACCGTCAATTTTCAGGACAACTACGACGAGACCACCAAGGAGCCGGTGGTCCTGCCGGCGCGCTTTCCCAATCTGCTGGTCAACGGCGCCGGCGGCATTGCCGTCGGCATGGCCACCAACATCCCGCCCCACAACCTGGGCGAGGTGATCGACGCGTGCTGCGCCTACATCGAGGATCCGGCGATCTCCATCGACCGCCTGATGGAGTACATACCGGGACCCGACTTTCCGACTGGCGGCCTGATCCTCGGCCGCGCCGGCATTCGCGACGCCTACCACACTGGGCGGGGCTCCCTGAAGGTGCGCAGCGCGACCTCGATCGAAGAAATCCGCAAGGACCGCATGGCCATCGTGGTGACCGAGGTGCCCTACCAGGTCAACAAGGCGCGCATGCTGGAGCGGATCGCCGACCTGGTGCGGGCCAAGACCATCGAGGGCATCGCCGACCTGCGCGACGAGAGCGATCGCCAGGGCCTGCGCGTGGTCATCGAGCTGCGCCGCGACGCCGAGCCCGACGTGGTGTTGAACCAGCTGTTCCGCTACTCGCCGCTGCAGGGCTCCTTCGGCTGCAACATCCTGGCGCTGAACTCCGGCCGGCCGGAGGTGATGGACCTCAAGGCCATCATCGCCGCCTTCATCGACTTCCGCGAGGAAGTGGTCACCCGGCGCACCGCCTTCCGCCTCGGCAAGGCGCGTGACCGTGCCCACCTCTTGGTCGGCCTCGCCATCGCCGTGGCCAACATCGACCCGGTGATCGCGCTGATCCGCGCCGCGCCGGATCCGGTGGCGGCGCGCGAGGGCCTGATGGGCCGGTCCTGGGCGGCGCAGACTGTGGCGCCGCTCATCGCGCTCATCGACGAGCCGGGCCGCCGGGTCGCCGAGGACGGTACCTATCGTCTCTCCGAGGCCCAGGCCCGCGCCATCCTGGAGCTGCGCCTGCAGCGCCTGACCAGGCTGGAGCGCGACAAGATCGCCCAGGAGCTTCAGGAGATCGCCGGCGAGATCAAGAACTTCCTGGAGATACTGGCCTCCCGGATACGCCTGATGGAGGTGCTGCGCGGCGAGCTGATCGAGATGAAGGAGCGCTTCGCCACGCCGCGGCGCACCCAGATCGTCGACCACGGCTTTGATCAGGAGGACGAGGATCTCATCCAGCGCGAGGACATGGTCGTCACCGTAACCCACGGCGGCTACATCAAGCGGGTGCCGCTGTCGACCTACCGCGCCCAGCGTCGCGGCGGCAAGGGGCGCGCCGGCATGGCGACCCGAGAGGAAGACTTCGTCAGCCAGCTCTTCGTCTGCAACACCCATACGCCGGTGCTGTTCTTCTCCTCGCTCGGCATGGTCTACAAGCTGAAGGTCTATCGCCTGCCGATCGGCACGCCGCAGGCCCGCGGCAAGGCGCTGGTCAATCTGCTGCCCCTGCAGGCAGGCGAGTGGATCACCACCTTCATGCCGATGCCCGAGGACGAGGATACCTGGGACCAGATGTTCGTCATCTTCGCCACTTCCTCCGGCGACGTGCGGCGTAACAAGCTTTCCGATTTCGTGCGCGTCATGGCCAACGGCAAGATCGCCATGAAGCTGGAGGCGGGCGAAGGCGAGCTGGTCGGCGTCAGGCCCTGCAGCGAGGACGACGATATCCTGCTGGCCACCGCCGCCGGCAAGTGCATCCGCTTCAGCGTCTCCGACGTGCGGGTCTTCGCCGGGCGCACCTCCACCGGCGTGCGCGGCATCAAGCTGGCCAAGGCCGACAAGGTGATCTCGATGTCGATCCTGCGGTCCGGCGAGGCCGAGAGCATCGAGGAGCGCGACGCCTATCTGCGCTATGCCACTGCCCGGCGGCGCGGCGAGAACGGGGCCAGCGAGAACGGCGGCGGCGAAGCGGCCAACGGCGACAGCGGCATCGAGCTTTCGCCGGAGCGCCTCGGCGAGCTGGCGGAGGCCGAACAGTTCATTCTCTCGGTAGCCGACGACGGCTACGGCAAGCGCACCTCGGCCTATGAATACCGTCTGACCGGTCGTGGCGGACAGGGTATCGGCAACCTCGACCTCTCGCGCTCCGGCGGGCGCGAGACCGGCGTGGTGGCGGCCTTCCCGGTGGCGCCCGGCGACCAGATCATGCTGGTCACCGACGCCGGCAAGCTGATCCGCAGCCCGGTCGAGGATATCCGCATTGCCGGTCGCACCACCCGCGGCGTCACGCTCTTCCGGATCGACGAGAGCGAGCGTATCGTTTCCGTCGCACACCTGCCGGAGGATGCAGACGCCGAGGTGGTCGACGCGGATGGCGAAGGTCCTGTCGACAGCGAGAGCGGGGAACCCGGGGAGCCGGGACCCGGCGAAGCGAGTTAGGAAGGCAAGGAGAGAACCCTGGGCATGAGCCATCCTTTGGTCGGGGTCTATCCCGGCACCTTCGATCCCATCACCAACGGCCACCGCGACATCATCGGGCGGGCCTGCAAGGTGACCGACCGCCTGGTCATCGCGGTGGCGCGCAATGCCGGCAAGGGACCCCTGTTCTCCATCGACGAGCGCGTCGAGATGGTGCGCGACGACGTCGCGGCGATGGACACCCACGGTGCCGAGGTGCAGGTGCGCGCCTTCGACAACCTGCTGATCCACTTCTGCCACGAGGTCGGCGCCAGCCTGCTGGTGCGCGGCCTGCGCGCGGTCTCCGACTTCGAGTACGAGTTCCAGATGGCGGCGATGAATGCACGCCTCGATGCCGGCATCGAGACGGTCTTCCTCATGGCCTCGGAGCGCCAGCAATTCATCTCCTCGCGCTTCGTCAAGGAAATCGGCCGGCTGAGCGGCGACATCAGCAGCTTCGTCAGCGCACCGGTGGCCGAGCGCCTGCGCGACCGCTTCGACTTGGAGCATCGCAACGGCGACGGCCGGGCCCGCCGCCGCCAGACTTTCAAGGACGAAGCCTAGGTTTGGCGGGGCGACCCCTCCGTGGTTGACCGCGGCAGGGGGCGGCACTAAGGTGCGCCCGCCGCGCCAGGGAGGCGCGTCACATCCCTCGTCCAGGGGGCCCGTAGCTCAGTTGGTAGAGCACCTGACTTTTAATCAGGTTGTCGCAGGTTCGATCCCTGCCGGGCTCACCATCCTTCCAAAAAACATCTCCTGGCCCGTTGCCTGCCACCTGCCGCCGGCAGCGCGCCCGGACCAGCGGGTTTCGCCTTCGGCGCGTGGCAAAATGCACTGTCGCGGGACGGCAGGCGGGGCAGCATTCGGTTTGTTTCCGGGGCGGCATTGGTAAGCGTCCTGGTAACCAAACGTTAAAGGAAGTTGTGCAGGCTAGGAGCGTGCGAGAGCATGAACGAGGTTGAGCAATGTCTGATCGAAACATCTTCGATGCGGTGCGTTGGATCTCCGATGCCTTCAGTGCCGGGATCTTTGCGCGGGTGAACTCGAACGGCGATTTGGCGCTGGACGTGATCAACGCCTGCCCCAGGGCGACGGAAGAACTGCTCGGACGCTTGAGCGGCAACTCCGAGGCTGTGATCCTGCAGATGCCCAAGCCCGACAGCGACGTCTTCTACGTCAACTGATCCTAGAACGCTGCTGAAAAGCCATTTGAGCGTCTTGCCTCGTCTTTCGATACGGCGCTGTCGCGCCTCGTCAGGGTGAGGCAGAATATTGAAATGATTGACCTGATGCTGAGGAGCGAGCGGTAACGAGCGTCTCGAAGCATGAGGTCGATCACGCCGCCGCATTCCTTTCCTGCAGCCTACCAGGTCAACCGGCCGCGTTGCGGCGCCGGCGGTCAGGCCGCCCGCGTCAGCTCAAGGCGCTCGGCCGGGAACCTGACGGTGACTGTGGTCCCCCGCCCCAAGGCACTTTCGATCGACAGGTCGCCGCCGTGCGCTTCGGCCATATGACGGCACAGCGGCAAGCCAAGACCGGTCCCCTCATAGCTGCGGCTCAGACGGCTGTCGATCTGACCGAAGGCCTGCAGGGCAACCGGGATCTGTTCCGGGGTCATGCCGATGCCGGTGTCGGCGACAGCGATCAACATGCCGTCGTCGTCGAACGACAGCGAAACCCGCACGGCGCCGCCGGCCGGCGTGAACTTCAAGGCATTCGACAGCAGGTTGAGCGCGATCTGCTTCAGCCGGCGCGCGTCGGCCAATACGGTCGGCGCCGCGGCGGGCAGGTCGGCGGTCACCGAGATTTCCGCCTCGCGGGCGCCCGGCGCCACCAGCCGTAGGCAGTCCGTGACGATGTCGCGCACGTCCAGCTGCTCCTCCCTGAGATCGAGGCGTCCCGCCTCGGCCTTGGAGAAGTCGAGCACATCATTGATCAGGCTGAGCAGGTGGTTGCCGCTTTGGTGAATGTCGGTCGCGTACTCGATGTAGCGCGGATTGCCCATCGATCCCAGCGACTCGGCCTTCAGGAGTTCCGAGAACCCGATGATCGCGTTGAGCGGCGTGCGCAGCTCGTGGCTCATCGTCGCCAGGAACTGCGACTTCGACTGGCTCGAAGCGGCCGCGGCCTCCAGCGCGAGGCTGAGGCTCGCGGTGGTCGCCTGCAGCTCGGTCCGGGTTCGCTCCAGCTCGCTGACGTAGCGCCTGAGACGCTCGGCCTCCAGCGCGTTGCGATCGGCCAGGTAGCCGTCGAGGATGGCGCCGAGCATGCCGATACCCAGCAGCAGAATGGCCACGGCGGCAACCCCGATAGCCAGGCTCTGGCGCTGGAGTGCCGTGGCGCCGGCGGAACTTGCCCAGGGATCGTAGGCCATGGTGACGGCGGTCATGCCGGTGAAATGGAGGCCGCAAATTGCCAGGACGAAGATGGTCACCACGAGGACACGGCCTTTGATGCCGTGCGCACGCGGCAAGAGGTGGAACGCCAGCGTGGAGAGCGCTATGCCGATGAGCACCGACGCCGCGACGTAGCTGGGATTCCAGTCGATCAGAAATTCGCCTTCAAGGGCGGCCATGCCGGTGTAGTGCATCGCGCCGATCATCGCGCCGCAAACGGCGCCGCCAAGGACGCGCCAGCCCTGCAGCACCAACCACAGTCCGGCGCCCGAAAGGCCGATGGCGATCACGGCGGAGAGCGTCGTCAGGGGCACCTCGTAACCAACCGGCCAAGGCGTCCGGTAGGCCAGCATGGCGATGAAATGGGTTGCCCACACGCCGCTCCCCATCGCCACTGCGGCGCCGGCCAGCCATGCGGGCCTCTGGCTCGCCTGCTGCATGGCACGGTGCAACAGGCTGAAGGCGGTATGGCTTGCGAGAGTACAGATCAGGCCGGCGATAACGACCAGCCAGAGATTGTGCCCGTCGACGATGCAACCGACGATTTTCAGCATATCCGTGGTAGATCCCAGCTTTCTACGGACCCCATAGTCTCAGGGTAGAGTTTAGGAGACGTAAAGTTATGCCCCGGGTTGGCGCTCTTTTCGTTCGAAACGGCCGCAGTGAGTTGTTTTGGTGCAGGCTCTTGCGGGCAGCGCTGGGCAGGCCGTCTCAACGCACGCCGTTGATCTGGACGTCGTTGTCGAGGATCAGGTGGCGCAGGAT
>WHTV01000050.1:0-19315 GCA_009377535.1 Kiloniellaceae bacterium | reverse complement strand
CTCAACGCACGCCGTTGATCTGGACGTCGTTGTCGAGGATCAGGTGGCGCAGGATCTCGAGCCCTTTTTCCAGCTCCTCGTACTCCTGGCGGGCGAGGGTCAGTTCCTCGATTGCGGTCTTGCGGGAGCACTGGCTGCGCGGCATGTCCACCAGGGCGGCGAGGTAGCGGCCCTTGGCGTGGGCCGCACGGCGGACCAGGGCCTTGATCTCGTTCTGCTTCAGGTGCACCAGCACGGACATGATCTCGCGCTTGGAGTGCTCCTGGATGCTCTCTTCGATCTGCTCGACGAAGGCGCCGGCGGAGACGGGTTCGGGATCGGGCTGCGGCACGGCCAGGGCCTCCTCCAGCATGCGCAGGCGCTCCCGCGGCTTGCCGCTCGAGCGGTGGAACCACTGCAACGCGTTGTCGCGGCCGGGATATCCGGCCAGTTCACTCAGGGTCATCGAGGCGCTCCCTCTCCTTGTCTTGCATCTGCGGCCAAAGCCTGGGACAGCAGATGCAATCGCCGGGCCAGGGAGCGCGGCGTGGAAATGCCTGGATTTCTGCGGGATACGGCCCTGGTGGCGCGCAGGTTGCCCGGCAAGGCCGCCGGCGCCCGGCAGGATCTGCCGGGACTGCAGCCGGGGGCGTCAGTCGGCGGCGCGGCGCCGGGCGATTGCCGGGGGCAGGTCGTCGTTGGCGGCCTGGGGCACGAAGGGAGCCAGAGAGGATCGGGCGGCCGGGTCGGCGGCCAGGCGGCGCACGCGGCTGTGCACGCGGCGCAGTCCAACGCGGCTCTGGCGGGCGCGCTGCCAGCGGCGCAGCAGACGCCAGCTCGCCACGCTCGTCAGGATGCAGAGCCACATGTAGGGATACCACCAGGGCATTAGAACGACGAAGTCGTGGAGCAGCTGGTAGGCGGGATCGGATGCGGCCTGGGGGCCGTAAATCCATTGCAGAACTGCCAACATCGCGCCGATTCCCCGCTTGGGTGCCGTAAGCCGGTGCCCGTTTGGTTAAATATCCATGAAGAATATTATGGAGGATTTTAGCGAAATATCAATATATTTTTTATCTTTTATTAACCATGTTCCGCAGTATTTGTCTAAAAAATCAAGCAAATACTGAATAGTTGGATACCGGTATTGTTGTGCCGTCAGGCGGCGGCGGGCCGCGTCGTCTGCCGCTATTCTTCGGGGAAGCCGCAGGCCCAGCGGTTGTAGCGCTCTTTGGCGGGCACGCCGGGCTGGGCCGGCTCGATGTGGCTGAGGCCGATCACGATGCGGTCCGGCGAGCCGTCGATGGTGGCCGTGGTGTCGACGTAGTTCAGCCGGCCGCCGTAGTAGAGCCGCGGGTTTTCCGGGGTGACGGTGAAGGACGGCATCTCCGAGATCAGGCCGCTGGCGCGGTCGAGCAGGAAGATCTCGACCGGCCGTCCGGCCTCCCACACGGTAGAGCCGATGGTGACCAGCAGCATTTCCTGGCTCTTGTAGCCGCCGCTGGCGCCGTCCAGCAGATAGCCCCAGCCGCGCCAGCACTGCGTGCGCGGATCGCTCTCCTGGGCAGCCGCCGGCATTGCCGCGGCGATCAAGACCGCCGCGGCGAAGAGCGCGGCCGGCAGGCTCGGGCGGATGCGGGATGGCGGGAGAGCGTCGCTGTTCATCGCCTCAGTCTGCGCCGCCGCCTCTGGCGCAGGTGACGCAGGTCGGCAGGGTGGGGTCGAGTTCCAGGCGGCGCAGGGGAATCGGCTCCCCGCAGACCAGGCAGAAGCCGTAGTCGCCTTCGTCGATTCGCTTCAGGCTCGCCTCGATGCGCAGCAATTCCAACTGACGCCGCCGCTCGGTTTCCAGAGACATGGCTTGGCTCTGCAGGGCATCCATGCGCGAAAGTCTACCTACTTTGGTCTGGTCGAGCTCAACGGGCTTGCGACTGTCGGCGCTGCGCTCCGCCAACTCCAGGAGTTCGCTGCGTCGGGCGATCAGCCGATCACGAAACTCCGAAAGGTCGAGCTGGACCGGGTTTTCCATGCACCATGATGACCGCCCCCATTTCTCAGGACAAGGGCTACGACGGTTCCACCTGGACGACGGTGGGCCGGGTATCGGGGGAAAGACCGCGAGGGGTGGGGGGCCTGCAGGAAACCAAGTCCCCGGCCGTCTTCGGGGGTTGGTAGACATGAAGTCATACAGGGAGGCAGGGTCTCGACTCCTGCAGGCTCTCCCAGGATTGAGACTAAATTCTGGCTGCCAGAGGGGTGGTGATTTTTTTGCGTCAAGGCGGCCGAAAGTTGCCTTAGATGCTTGGGATTAAAGCATTTGGCGGCAGGTCAGCCGTGTGGGCCGCGGTGGTGCTCGTCGTCGTGGCCGCTACGATTCGAGTAGAAGACCAGGAACATCAGGCCGCCGCCGAGGGCCAGCGACACCAGGCCTCCGAGGGTCATGGCGATCAGTCCGTGGAGGCTGATCTCCGCTTCTCCGACGCTCGACCAAAGGTAGATTCCAGTCAGCAGGATGAGGACGAGGATAGCGGCCAGCAGGGCGACCAGGGCGGCGGTCTTCATGAATGCGGTCTCGGGCCTTGCTGTCGATGAGGCGGCGCTGTTCCGCGGGGGGATGCAACTCGCAAAGCGCCACCTGCGGCGCAGCCGGAGCGGAGGATGACGCCTCCGCCGGACTTCCGTCCAGCGCTTTTGCGGTCCCCAAGCCGGCGGAAATTCAGGCCGAATTTTCCATTGCCCTTTTGAGCGAGAACGTTATAACTCCCGCTCCGAGCCGGTGGCCATGCCAGCGGACACCTGCGGCTGTGGCGGAATCGGTAGACGCGCAGCGTTGAGGGCGCTGTGGGGGAAACCCCGTGGAGGTTCAAGTCCTCTCAGCCGCACCAAGCGTCCGGGCTCGGGAAATCTACAGGTGGATCTTCGCCTGTGCACAGCGATGCGGCTGTGGCGGAATTGGTAGACGCGCTAGCTTCAGGTGCTAGTTTTCGCAAGGAAGTGGAGGTTCGAGTCCTCTCAGCCGCACCATCGCCGGGATGGCTTTTCCGGTCACCCCCTCCAGACCTTCTCTCTGCGTCGCTTGACGCCTTTGACCTTGATTGACGCAGCGCGCCGGACGCGCCAGCCTTGCGGCTGGAGTGGACAGCAAAGTCGTGCGGAGGCTTGGGGTGTTCGAGGGCTTTGAGCAGCGCCGTCTGGCGGTCGGGGAAACCGAGATCAACCTGCGCCTCGGCGGCAGCGGCCCGGCGCTCTTGCTGCTGCACGGCTATCCCCAGACTCACGTCATGTGGCACAAGATCGCCCCGCGGCTGGCCGAACGCTTCACCGTGATCTGCCCCGACTTGCGCGGCTACGGCGACAGCGGGCGGCCGCCGGGCGGGCCTGATCACGCCGGCTACAGCAAGCGCGCCATGGCGCGAGACCAGGCGGAGGTGATGACCGCTCTCGGCTTCGAGCGCTTCTGCGTCGCCGGCCATGATCGCGGCGCCCGGGTCGCCCACCGCCTGCTGCTCGATCACGGCGACCGCGTCGACAAGGCGGCGGTGCTGGACATCGCGCCGACGCTGGACATGTACGAGCGCACCGACCGCCGTTTCGCCGAGGCCTACTATCACTGGTTCTTCCTGATCCAGCCCTACGACCTGCCGGAGCGCATGATCGGCGCCGATCCGGCCTACTACCTGGAAAGGAAGATCGGCGGATGGAGCCGGACGGAGGGCTGCTTCACCGCGGAGGCCCTGGCCGAATACCAGCGCTGCTTTCGCGACCCGGCGGTGATCCATGCAACTTGCGAGGACTACCGCGCGGCGGCCGGCATCGACCTGGTGCACGACCGCGCCGACCGCGACCGCAAGGTCGTGCCGCCGCTGCTGGTGCTCTGGGGTCGGCAGGGGGTCATCGAGCGCTGCTACGACGTCCTGGAGCTGTGGTCGGCGCGGGCCGAGCAGGTTTCCGGACAGGCCTTGCCCTGCGGCCACTTCCTCGCCGAAGAGGCGCCGGAGGAAACCCTCGCCGCGCTCCTGGCCTTCCTTTAGCGTCGCGGAGGACTGGGCGGTGGCAGCCAAGGGGGGCCGCCGCCGCTTGCCGGCTATAGCATCTTGGGGGCCGGCTCCCATATCATGGATCGTTCAAGGACGCCTCGAGGCGATCTTGGCGGGCTTTCGAGCTGGCCTCGGGCGCAGCGGTAGGTAGCAGCAAGAAGGGAGCCACACTGGGTGGCCGAATCGAATAAGAACGGCGCGACGGTGCGCTTGCGCAACTATTTCCTGGCGGGTGTGCTGGTCACGGCGCCGATCAGCATCACTTTCTGGCTGACTTGGCGCGTCATCACCTTCATCGACGACCGCGTCACACCGATTATCCCGCCGCAGTGGAATCCGGAGAGCTATCTGCCTTTCGGCATCCCGGGCCTGGGACTTATCATCGCGCTCGTCGCGCTGACCCTGATCGGATTCGTGGCCGCCGGTTACCTCGGCCGCATGACCATGCGCATCAGCGAGCGCATCGTCGGTCGGGTGCCGATCGTGCGCTCGGTCTACAGCTGGACCAAGCAGGTCTTCGAGACCGTCCTGTCGCAGTCCTCGAGCGCCTTCCGCGAGGTCGTGCTGATCGAATACCCGCGGCCCGATTGCTGGGCGGTCGGCTTCATCACCGGCAGGACCGTCGGCGAGGTGCAGCGCTTGACC
Organism: Kiloniellaceae bacterium; assembly: GCA_009377535.1. Classification (GTDB taxonomy): domain Bacteria; phylum Pseudomonadota; class Alphaproteobacteria; order Kiloniellales; family Kiloniellaceae; genus Pelagibius. The sequence goes on along the minus strand of WHTV01000050.1, from coordinate 14,654 downwards.
GCGGCGACGGTGTACAACGTCTTCGTCCCGGCGACGCCGAATCCGACCACCGGTTTCCTGCTCTTCGTGCCGAAGGAGGACGTCCGTCATCTCGACCTGACGGTGGAAGAGGGCATCAAGCTGGTGATCTCCGGCGGCATCGTGGTGCCGGACCAGGCGAGCTTCGAAGGAGCCGAACCGGCCGAGATCGCCAAGGCGCAGGCAGAGGCCGCCGCCACCAGCCGATTGCAGGCTCCCGGCGCGCCGGTGGCAGACGACGGCAACGGCAAGCAGCGCCGCCGTCGCAGGGAAGCGCCGCCCCACAGCCCCGGCTTCATCAGGCGGCTGCGCAACTACTTCTTCGCAGGCGTTCTGGTGACCGCGCCGATCGCCATCACCGTCTGGCTGGCCTGGGAGTTCGTTGCCTTCGTCGACAACCAGGTAACCCCCTACATCCCCGTCCAGTGGAATCCGGAGACCTACCTGCCGTTCTCGCTGCCGGGACTCGGCGTGGTCGTGGTGGTCTCCGGCCTCATCATGATCGGCTTCCTCACCGCCGGGCTGGTCGGACGCAGCCTGATTGCCGCCGGTGAGCGCCTGCTGGCCCGCATGCCGGTGATCCGCAGCCTCTACAGCGCCGTGAAGCAGATCCTCGAGACGGTCTTCAAGGAGCAATCGAAGGCGTTCCGCGAGGTCATCCTGCTGGAATACCCGCGCAAGAACTGCTGGGCGCTCGGCTTCATCACCGGCCCGGCGGAAAGCGGCATTCAGGATCTGACGCCGGACGACACGGTGAACGTCTTCCTGCCGACGACCCCCAATCCGACCTCAGGCTTCCTGCTGTTTCTGCCGCGCAAGGAGACGCAGACGCTCGTCATGACGGTGGAGGAGGGCATCAAGATGGTCGTCTCGGGCGGCATCGTCACACCGCCGGACCGGGGTGAGTTGCTCCCCGAGGAAAGCGCCGCCACGTCCGCCCTGGCGCGCACCAGCTAGCGGCCCGGCCGCAGCACCGCATCGCCGGTCCCTGGCCGGCGGCTACGGCCGTTCGGCGGCACCGGGCAAGCGTTGCACGAGCACCTTGTCCACGCGGCGCCCGTCCATGTCGACGACCTCGAATCGCAGGTCCCGGTACTGGAAGCTCTCGCCAACGTCGGGCAGATGGCCGAGTTGTCGCAGGACGAAGCCCGCAAGGGTGTGAAAGCCGCCGTCCCCGCGGAGGTCCCGCAGGCCGAAGCGGTCCTCGAACTCGTCGATCGGCAACCAGGCGGCGACGAGCCAGGAACCGTCGTCCCGCCGCACGATGAGCGGCTCGGTGAGCTCGCCGCGCTCCGGCAGATCGCCGGCGATCGCTTCGAGCACGTCCGTCGAGGTCGCAAGTCCCTCTGTCGTTCCGTACTCGTCGACCACGACCGCCATGTGAATGCCCTCGCGGCGGAAGCGGTCGAGAAGCTGCAGCACCGAAGTCCGGTCAGGAATGACGAGCGCTGGGACCATCAGGGCCCGTACCGAGATCGGCTCGTTCCTGAGGGCCAGCGGCAGAACATCCTTTGCATGAAGGATACCGACCGCATGATCGACGGAGCCTTCGCAGACCAGCAGGCGCGAGTAGCGGCTGGTCTGCGCGGCTCGCAGGAGCATTTCACGGTCGGCGCGGGCATCGACCCACAGGATGTCTGCGCGCGGAGTCATGACGACCCTCACCGGCCTGTCGGCAAGGCGCAGCACGCCCTCGATCATCCGGCGCTCCTGCGGTACGAAGACGCCTGCGCGGGTGCCTTCGGCGATCAGCGATTTCACCTCGTCTTCCGTCACCGTCTCGCTGCGTGTGCCGGAGAGCCTCAGCAGCCGAAGGGCTGCCTCAGTGGAAGCCCTGAGCACCCAAACGCCGGGAGCGGCCAGGCGCGACAGCTGGCTCATCGGCCGGGCGACGAGCGACGCGACGCGCTCGGGATTGGTGAGCGCAATCCGCTTGGGGACCAGCTCCCCGACGATGAGCGAGAGATAGGTGATCGTCACCACCACCAGGGCGATGCCGATGCGGTCGCCGTTCGGCGCGAGCGCAGGAAATGTGTCGAGCCAGTCGCCCAGGCGGTCTGCCAGGGTCGCGCCGCCGAAGGCGCCGGCCAGGATGCCGACCAGAGTGATGCCGATCTGGACCGTCGACAGGAACCCGCTCGGGTCGTCGATGAGGCGCAAGGCCGTACGGGCGCCGCGCTTGCCCTGGCCGGCCAGTTGATCGAGCCGGCTCCGCCGCGAGGAAACCAGCGCCAGCTCCGACATCGCCAGCACCCCGTTGAGGACGATCAGCAGCCCGACGAAGAGAATCTCGAAGTAGAGCATAGGAGGATCCAGCTGGGCGAGGGTTGACCGGCAGGTCGCGGAAGGCCGGCAGTCCCCAGCAGCATACACGGAAATCGTTGCCTGCGGGACCGTCCGGCGGGAGCCTGCAGCGGCGCGGCGGGTCAGACGGCCGGCTGCTTGGTCCGCAGCGATTCCTGCCGTGCGCAGTTGGCGGCGCCGAGGATGGCATCGATGTCGCGGCCGTTGGTGGACAAGGGAAAGAGCGTGCCGCGCAGCCGCACCTCCTCGCCGTGATCCTCGAAGACTTCGGCCACTGTTACCGGAACGCCGCCTGCGAGCACCTGCTCCACATACTGAACCGAGCGTCCCAGCATGGAACCCGCAGGGCAATCGCGCAGGTGGCGTTCGGCGGACCTGGACCAGTCCAGGGGAAGCCTGGCGTTTTCCAGCAGGCTCGGGCCGACGAAAAGGAAGACGGCATCCTCGGCCGGCTGGCTCGGGTTGATCACGAAGCAGTCGCACCAGTCTTCGCCCAGTTCCACCGGGTCGATGTCGGCGGTCTTCGGGAACCTGCGGTTCTGGCGCAGGCAGTTCCAATAGGCCTCGACCCTGAGGACGAGGCGGCGCTCGTTGGTGACGAAACCAGACATGGCTGAGGTAAGTCCGTAAGCGGCAATTGCTCCGGCAAGTGTCGCTTCTTGTCCCTAACAAGCGTTTAACGCCGGACGGAGAATTCTAGCCCGAGCGGAGATACTTCACCGCCGCGTCGCGCTCGAAGAGATAGAGCAGGACCCTGAGCGCCTTGCCGCGCTCTGCGGCGAGCTCCGGGTCGCGGTCGAGGATGAGGCGGGCATCGTCGCGCGCGATGGCCAGCAGGTCGTCGTGCACGGCGAGATCGGCGAGGCGAAACTCGGGCAGGCCGCTCTGGCGGGTGCCGAGCAGCTCGCCGGCGCCGCGCAGCTTCAGATCCTCCTCGGCGATGCGGAAGCCGTCGTCGGTCTCGCGCAGGATTTTGAGGCGGGCGCGGGCCGTCTCGCCGAGCGGTCCCTGCCACAGCAGCAGGCAGGTGGATTTGCCGCTGCCGCGGCCGACCCGGCCGCGCAGCTGGTGGAGTTGGGCGAGGCCGAAGCGTTCGGCATGCTCGATCACCATGACCGTGGCCTGGGGCACGTCGACGCCGACCTCGACGACCGTGGTGGCGACCAGCACGGCGATCTCCCCGGCGGCGAAGCGGGCCATGACGGTGTCCTTTTCGGGGCCCTTCATGCGGCCGTGCACCAAGCCGACACGCTCGCCAAAGGGCTGCTGCAGGGCGCGGAAGCGGTTCTCGGCGGCTGCCAGGTCGACATTCTCCGATTCCTCGACCAGGGGGCAGATCCAGTAGACCTGGGCGCCCTGCCTCAGCGCCCGTTCGACGCCGGCGACGACTTCCTCCAGCCGATCGAGCGGCAGCGTCGCGGTCTCGATGGGCTGGCGCCCCGGCGGCCGCTCGGTGAGCCGCGAGACGTCCATGTCGCCGTAGGCCGTCAGCATCAGGGTGCGCGGGATCGGCGTCGCGGTCATCACCAGCACGTCGACCGCCTTGCCCTTGGCGGTCAGCGTCAGGCGCTGGTGGACGCCGAAACGGTGCTGCTCGTCGATCACCGCCATGGCGAGGTCGTGGAAGGCGACGTCGTCCTGGAAGAGAGCATGGGTGCCGACGATCAAGGAGGTCTCGCCGGAGGCCAGGCCTGCGAGGATCGCCTGCCTTGCCTTGCCCTTGTCGCGGCCGGTCAGCAGGGCAATGGCAACCCCGGCGGCGCGGGCCAGGGGCGCGATCGTGTTGAAGTGCTGGCGGGCCAGGATCTCTGTGGGCGCCATGAGAGCGGCCTGGCTGCCGGCCTCGACGGCGGTCAGCATGGCGAGCAGGGCAACCACCGTCTTGCCGCTGCCGACGTCGCCCTGCAACAGCCGCAGCATCCTGTGTTCGGCGGCCATGTCGCCGGCGATTTCCGCCAGGGCCAGGCGCTGCGAGCCGGTCAGCTGAAAGGGCAGAGCGGCGGTGACCTTGTCGCAGAGGCGGCCGTCGCCTTTCAGCGGGCGGCCGCGCTGCTTGAGTTGGCGGTCGCGCACCAGGGCGATGGCGAGCTGGTTGGCCAGCAGCTCGTCGTAGGCGAGGCGGCGGCGGGCCGGCGCCAGCGGCGACAGGTCGCTTTCCTCGCGCGGGGCGTGGGCCTGGGCCAGGGCGGCATGCCAGTCGGGCCAGCCTTCGCGGGCCTTCAAGGCCGCGTCCTGCCATTCCGGCAAATCGGATACTCGCTGCAAGGCCGCCTGGACCGCCTTGCCGACGGTCTTCAGCGTAAGGCCGGCGGTCAGCGGGTAGACCGGCTCCACCGTTTGCAGGCTCGCGGCCTCCGCAGGGCCGGCGATGTGGTCCGGGTGGGTCATCTGCAGGCGGTCGTTGAACACTTCCACCTTGCCGCTGACCACCCGGGTCTGCCCCGGCGGCAGCATCTTCATCAGGTAGTCCCGGTGGGCGTGGAAGAACACCAGCTCCAGGGTGCCGGTGGCGTCGTGGCAGTGGATCCGGTAAGGCTGGCGCCGGGTCGGCGCCGCCCGGTGCTCGCCGATCTCGACCGTTAGAGTGGCGATGCGCCCGGGCAGCACCTCCGCCAGCGGCGGGGCGTAGCGCCGGTCGATCAGTCCGCTCGGTAGGTGCCAGCAGAGATCGAGCACCGCCGGCCCGCCGGTCAGCGTCTCGAACAGCTTGGCAAAGCGCGGCCCCACGCCGGAAAGGCTGGTGGCGGGCGCAAAGAGCGGAAAGAGGATCTCGGGACGCAAAGAGGAAATCCGGCCGGGAAGAGCCTGACAAAGGGGCTGATCGCCCTATATCCTAGGGCCCTATGCGCAAAACCGAAACCATCGAGAACCGCCGCAAGCGCCTGCGCTTCCGCAGCTGGCACCGTGGGACCAAGGAGATGGACCTGCTGATGGGCAGCTTTGCCGATACCCACATGGGCGATTTCGGCGGGCCCCAGCTCGATCGCTTCGAAGCCCTGCTGGACGTGCCGGAGCCGGTGGTTTACGACTGGATTCTCGGCCGCAGCGACCCGCCGGCCGATTTCGACCATGACGTCATGAAGCTGCTGCTGGCCTTCGAGCTCCGACCACCCGGCCGCTGAGTTCCTGCCATTTCCAAACCGCCCGAGAAGTGATGACGGAATCTGCGATCGCCTCTATGCCTGTAGAGGCGGAGTCTGCCCTGCGTGCAACCCTGGCCTCGGCGCCGCCGGGCGTCGACGCCCTGACCGTCGCGAAGCTGTTGGCCGAGTCGCCAGGGCGCCGCTGGCTGCACGTCGCCCTCGACGATACCCACGCGGCGCGACTGGCCGACTGCCTGACCTTCTTTGCGCCGGAGGTGGAGGCGCTGGTCTTGCCGGCCTGGGATTGCCTGCCCTACGACCGGGTCAGCCCTCACCGCGACATCGTCGCCCGCCGCCTCGACGTGCTGACCCGCCTGCTGCAGCCCGCGGGGCCGCGCCCCCAGGTGGTGGTGACGACGGTGAATGCCCTCTTGCAGCGGGTGCCGCCGCCGGAGGCGCTGGAGGGCCGGGTCATGCCGTTGCAGGCCGGCGGCAGCCTGCCGGCCGGCCGCCTAAACGGCTTCTTTGCGGAGAACGGCTACTATCGCGTCGAGACCGTCGGCGAGCCGGGCGAGTTCGCGGTGCGCGGCGGCATCGTCGACGTCTTCCCGCCGGGCCAGGAACAGCCGGTGCGCCTGGACTTCTTCGGCGACGACCTGGAAAGCCTGCGGCTCTTCGACCCGCTGACCCAGCGCACCACCGGAACCATCGAGAAGCTGCTGCTGAAGCCGGTCAGCGAGGTGATCCTCGACCCCGCGGCCGTCGAGCGCTTCCGCACGCGCTACCGAGAGGCCTTCGGTGCCGTGCGCGACGACCCGCTCTACGAGGCGGTGAGCGCGGCGCGGGCTCATCCCGGTATGGAGCACTGGCTGCCGCTCTACCATCAGCGCCTGGTGACGCTCTTCGACTACCTGCCGGATGCGGGGGTCACCCTGGACCACCAGGCTGCCGAGTCGCGCGAGTCGCGGCTGGAAACCATTGCGGACTTCCATCAGGCCCGCCAGCAGCTGGAGGGTGGCGGCGACAGCGGCGGCTGGGTCTACAAGGCCTTGCCCCCCAAGGCGCTTTACCTCGATGCCGCGGAGTGGGACGCCGGCCTGGCGGGCCGTTCCGGCGGCAGCTTCACGCCCTTTGCGGCGCCCGAGGGAGCAGGCATCCACGATGCCGGCGGACGGCCCGGCCTCGACTACGCCGAGCAGCGTGCCGCGGCGCAGTCCAGCGGCAGCCAGGGCGAGATCTACGACGCCGTCGGGGCCGATATCGGAGCTGAGCTGAAGGCGGACCGCCGGATCGTGCTGACCGCCTTCAGCGCCGGCGCGCTGGACCGTCTCGCCCACCTGCTGCACGAGCACGCCGGGATGGGTGGGCAACGCCTCGAGACCTGGGCGGCGGTCGCGGAGCTGCCGGCCGACAAGGTCGGCCTGGCGGTCCTCGGCGTGGAGAAGGGCTTCCGCTTCGACGGCACGCTGTTCCTTACCGAGCAGGACATCCTCGGCGAGCGCATCGCCCGCACGGCGCCGCGCCGCCGCCGTGCCGAGAATTTCCTCACCGAAATCTCCGACCTGCAGGAAAAGGATCTGGTGGTTCATGTCGACCACGGTGTCGGCCGCTACGAGGGGCTCGAAACCCTCGAGGTCGGCGGCGCGCCGCACGACTGCCTGAAGGTGGTCTACCATGGCGGCGACAAGCTCTTCGTGCCGGTGGAGAACATCGAGGTGCTGTCGCGCTTCGGTTCCGAGAACGAAGGTGTCGAGCTGGATCGCCTCGGCGGCGTGAACTGGCAGGCCCGCAAGGCGAGGGTGAAGGAGCGCATCAAGGCGATGGCCGAGGCGCTCATCAAGGTGGCCGCGGCCCGCGCCCTCAAGACGACGGAGGCGATGGAGCGGCCGGAGGGGCTCTACGACGAGTTCTGCGCGCGCTTTCCCTTCCCGGAGACGGAGGACCAGCTGCGCGCCATCGAGGACACCCTGGCCGACCTCGTCGCCGGCCGACCGATGGACCGTCTGGTCTGCGGCGACGTTGGTTTCGGCAAGACCGAGGTGGCCCTGCGCGCGGCCTTCCTGGCGGTGATGTCGGGCAAGCAGGTCGCCGTGGTGGTGCCCACCACGCTGCTCGCCCGCCAGCACTTCCGCACCTTCAAGGAGCGCTTCAGCGGCCTGCCGGTGCGCATCGCCCAGCTGTCGCGCCTGGTCGGCAGCAAGGAGACGGCGCAGGCCAAGGACGAGCTGGCCAGGGGCAGGGTGGAGATCGTCGTCGGGACCCACGCCCTGCTCAGCAAGTCGATCAGCTTCAAGGACCTGGGCCTGCTGATCGTCGACGAGGAGCAGCACTTCGGCGTCAAGCAGAAGGAGCGCCTGAAAGCGCTGCGCGAGGACGTCCACGTGCTGACCCTGACGGCGACTCCGATCCCGCGCACCCTGCAGCTCGCCATGTCCGGCGTGAAGGAGATGAGCCTGATCGCCACGCCGCCGGTCGATCGCCTGGCGGTGCGGACCTTCGTGCTGCCCTACGACCCGGTGATCGTGCGCGAGGCCATCCTGCGCGAGCACTACCGCGGCGGCCAGATCTTCTATGTCTGCCCGCGGGTGGCTGACATCGCCGAGATGCAGGAACGGCTCGGCAGGCTGGTGCCGGAGGTGAAGGTGGCCGTGGCGCACGGCCAGATGGCTTCGACGCTGCTGGAAGAGGTGATGACCGATTTCTACGACCGCAAATACGACGTCCTGCTGTCGACCAACATCGTGGAGTCCGGTCTCGACATCCCGACCGCCAACACCATCATCCTGCACCGCGCGGACATGTTCGGCCTGGCTCAGCTCTATCAATTGCGTGGGCGCATCGGCCGCGCCAAGCTGCGCGGCTATGCCTATTTCACGCTGCCGCCGGGGCGCATCCTGAGCACGGCGGCGGAAAAGCGCCTGCACGTCATGCAGACGCTGGACAGCCTCGGCGCCGGCTTCCAGCTGGCCAGCCACGACCTCGACATCCGCGGCGCCGGCAACCTGCTGGGCGAGGAGCAGTCCGGCCACATCCGTGAAGTCGGCATCGAGCTGTACCAGCAGATGCTCGAGGAGGCGGTGGCGACGGCGCGGGCCGGCTCCCGCGCAGCCGACGAGATGCCGGCGGAGAGCTTTACCCCGCAGATCAACATCGGCATGCCGGTGCTGATCCCCGACGTCTACGTGGCCGACCTGAACCTGCGCCTCGGGCTCTACCGCCGCCTTTCGACCCTGGTCGACCGGGCGGAGATCGACTCCTTCGCGGCGGAGCTGGTGGATCGTTTCGGCCCGCTGCCGGCCGAGGTCGACAACCTGCTGCAGATCATGACCATCAAGCGGCTGTGCCGGGAGGCGGGGGTCGAGCGGCTGGACGCCGGGCCCAAGGGGGCGACGGTAACCTTCCACAAGAACTCCTTCGCCAATCCGGCCGGCCTCATCGCCTTCATCCAGCAGCAGGCCGGCGAGGTGAAGCTCCGGCCCGATCACACCCTGGTCTATCGCCGCGCCTGGGACAGCGAGGCGGCGCGCGTGAAGGGCGTGCGGGTGATGCTGGACGCTCTGGTGAAGCTCGCCGCCTGAGGCGCCAGTCTGTCCACAAGCGGGGCCGTCGAAACCGCTATCATCCTGATTCTTCTGTGTTCCCACCTTTGCGATGGGGTATGGACCGGGCGGTTTGACGGGTTACAATGCGGGAAATCTTGAAAAGCGAGAGCCGCAGACAATTCCAGGCCTCCAAGGGGGCAAAATTCAGGGAGACTTACAGTGAGGAAGCTATTCGCCTGTGTCGTAACGGCGTTGATGGCCGTTGCCGCAGTCCCAAGCCAGGCCGAGACGCCGCGTGACGCGCTCGTCATGGCCTTTCAGATCGACGATATCATTTCGCTCGATCCCGCTGAAATGTTCGAGTTCACCGCGCTGGAGTACGCCGGCAACACCTACGACCGCCTGATCGGCTACGACGTCAAGGACGTCTCGAAGATCTTCGGGGTGGCGGCCGAGTCCTGGACCATCTCGGACGACGGCAAGACCTTCACCTTCAAGATGCGCCCGGGCGTCAAGTTTCCGTCCGGCAACCCGCTGACCGCCGAAGACGCGGCCTTCTCGCTGCAACGGGCGGTCATCCTCGACAAGTCGCCGGCCTTTATCCTGACGCAGTTCGGCTTCACCGCCGACAATGTGATGGAAAAGATCAGGGCAGTCGACGACACGACCCTGGTCATCGAGACCGACCAGGCCTACGCGCCGACCTTCGTGCTCTACTGCCTGACCGCGGGGATCGCCTCCATCGTCGACAAGACGCTGGTGATGGAGCACGAGCAGGACGGTGACATGGGCAACGGCTGGCTGAAGACCAACTATGCCGGTGTCGGTCCCTTCAAGCTGCGCCAGTGGAAGGCCAACGAGTCGCTGACCCTCGACAGCAATGACAGCTACTGGGGCGGCGCACCGGCCATGAAGCGGGTGATCATCCGGCACATCGTCGAGGCGGCGACCCAGCAGCTTCTGCTCGAGAAGGGCGACATCGACATCGCCCGCAACCTGGGCCCGGACCAGCTGGTCACGCTGCGCAACAACCCCGACGTCTACCTCCAGGACGGCGTCAAGGGCGCGGTCTACTACCTCGGGCTCAACCAGAAGCACGAGGCGCTGTCCAAGCCGCAGGTGCGCCAGGCCCTCAAGTACCTGGTCGATTACCAGGGCATGGAAAGCACGATCGTGCGCGACCTTATGAGGAACCACCAGGCCTTCTTGCCGAGCGGTTTCCTGGGGGCGCTGGAAGCCAAGCCCTTCACCCTCGACATCGGCAAGGCCAAGCAGCTGCTGGCAGAAGCCGGCTATCCCGACGGCTTCAAAGTCACCATGGATACCCGCAGCACCTCGCCGATCATGGACATGGCGCAGGCGATCCAGGCGACTTTCGCCCAGGCCGGCGTCGAGCTGGAGATCATTCCGGGCGACGGCAGTCAGACGCTCACCAAGTACCGCGCACGCAACCACGACATCTACATCGGCCGCTGGGGGCCGGACTACCAGGACCCGCACACCAATGCGGATACCTTCGCGCGCAACCCGGACAACTCCGACGATGCCCAGTCCAAGCCGTTGGCCTGGCGCAACGCCTGGGACATCCCGGAGATGACCAAGGAGGCCGACGCGGCGGTGTTGGAGCGTGACCCGGCCAAGCGTGCGCAGATGTACCTGGATCTCCAGAAGGTGCACCAGGCAACCTCGCCCTTCGTCATCATGTTCCAGCAGACCGAGGTCGCGGGCGTGCGCGCGGACACCAAGGGCTTCATCATCGGCCCCTCGTTCGACGACAACCACTACCGCGACGTGACGAAGCAGTAGGTTCCGGAACGCAAGGGCCACACCCTTCGTGACAAACCAGACGGATCATCTACCCAGGGCAGGGACGGGCTTCAGGAGCCTGTCCCTGCCTCCGCCTTTGCGCATTGTCCTCGATCTTGTCACCACGCTGCTGCTGACCTTCCTCGGCCTGCTGCTGGTCACCTTCATCATCGGCCGCGTGGTGCCGATCGATCCGGTGCTGGCTATCGTCGGCGACCGCGCGCCCGGTCACGTCGTCGAGCGCGTGCGCGAGGAGCTCGGGCTCAACCGGCCGCTCTACGAGCAGTTCGCCATCTACGTCTGGAACGTGCTGCAGGGCGATCTCGGTAATTCCGTGCTGACCGCCAATCCGGTGCTGGAGGACATCAAGCGGGTGTTCCCGGCAACACTCGAGCTCGCCACCGTGGCGACCCTTTTCGGCGTGCTGCTCGGCGTGCCCATGGGCGTTATGGCCGGTGTTTACGCCGGGCGTTGGCCCGACCAGGTGATCCGGGTGGTCGGCCTGCTCGGCTACTCCATCCCGGTGTTCTGGCTGGGCCTCATGGGCCTGCTGCTGTTCTATGCCCGGCTCGACTGGGTGCCGGGGCCAGGACGCCTCGACTTCTTCTATGACGACCTTGTCGACCCGGTAACCGGCGTGCTGCTCATCGACTCGGCCATGGCCGGGGAGTGGGACGTCTTCTGGAACGCCTCCAGCCACATCGTCCTGCCGGCTTCGATTCTCGGGGTCCTCAGCCTCGCCTACATCAGCCGCATGACCCGTTCCTTCATGCTGGAGCAGCTGAGCCAGGAGTACATCACCACTGCACGGGTGAAGGGCATGAAGGAGTGGCGCGTCATCTGGGTGCACGCCCTCGGCAACGTCTGGGTGCCACTGGTGACGGTGATCGCGCTCAGCTACGCCAACCTGCTGGAAGGCTCGGTGCTGACCGAGATCGTCTTCGCCTGGCCCGGCCTCGGCTACTACCTGACCCAGTCGCTGCTGAAGGCCGACATGAACGCCGTCCTTGGCGCCACCATGGTCGTCGGTGCCGTCTTCATCGGAATCAATCTCTTGTCCGACCTGCTCTACAAGCTGCTCGATCCGAGGGCGCGATGAGCAGCCAGGCCCACGACCTGCAGGGCGGCGCCGGCTGGCGCGCCTGGCTGCTCAGCGCTTCGCCGGTCTCGCGCCGCCAGGCGCGGCTCGGGCGCAGCTACATCGCCTGGCTGTCCTTCCAATCCAACCACCTGGCCATGCTCGGCCTCGGCATCGTGCTGGCGCTGATCTTGGTGGCGATCCTCGCGCCGCTCATCGCGCCCTACCATCCCAACGCCCAGATCCTGACCGATCGCCTACAGTACTTCTCCTGGGCGCATCCCTTCGGCACCGACGAGCTCGGCCGCGACATCTTCTCGCGCATCATCTATGGCAGCCGCCTGACGCTCTACATCGTCATTCTGGTGGCCATCATCGCCGCGCCCCTCGGCCTGCTGGTCGGCACGTCGGCCGGCTACCTCGGCGGCTGGGTCGACAAGGTGCTGATGCGCATCACCGACATCTTCCTGGCCTTCCCGAAGCTGGTGCTGGCCTTGGCGCTGGTCTCGGCCCTCGGCCCCGGTATCGAGAACGCCATCATCGCCATCGCAATCACCTCCTGGCCGCCCTACGCGCGCATCGCCCGGGCGGAGACCCTCACCATCCGCAACTCCGACTTCATCTCGGCAGTGCGCCTGCAGGGCGCCGGGCGGATGCGCATCATCTGGTCGCACATCATGCCGCTCTGCACCTCCTCGCTGATCGTGCGGGTGACCCTGGACATGGCCGGCATCATCCTGATCGCCGCCGGCCTCGGCTTCCTCGGCCTCGGCGCCCAGCCGCCGCTGCCGGAGTGGGGCGCCATGATCTCGGCCGGCCGCAGGGTACTGCTCGACCAATGGTGGGTCGCCACCGTGCCGGGGATCGCCATCTTCGTCGTCAGCCTGGGCTTCAACCTGCTGGGCGACGGCCTTCGCGACGTGCTTGATCCGAAGAGCGGAGGCCAGGGATGAGCGACAAGCCTCTCCTCGCCATCGAGGATCTGCACGTCAGCTTCCCGACCCGCAAGGGCGTCGTCGAGGCGGTGCGCGGCATCTCCTTCTCCCTCGGCCGCGAGAAGCTCGGCATCGTCGGCGAGTCCGGCTCGGGCAAGTCGATGACCGGCCGCTCCATCCTGCGCCTGGTGTCGCGGCCCGGCATCGTGACCGCCAAGCGCATGGAGTTCGACGGCATCGACCTGCAGCGGGCCAGTGCGGCCCAGATGCGCCGGATCCGTGGCCAGCGCATCTCCATGGTCATGCAGGACCCGAAGTTCTCGCTCAACCCGGTGATGCGCGTCGGCGAGCAGATCGCCGAGGCCTACCGCACCCACGAAAAGGTGGCTCCGGCAGAAGCCAAGCGACGGTCGCTGGAGATGCTGAAGGCGGTGCGCATCCGCGATCCGGAGCGCGTCTATCGCGCCTATCCACACGAGGTCTCCGGCGGCATGGGCCAGCGCATCATGATCGCCATGATGCTGATCCCAGATCCCGACCTGCTGATCGCCGACGAGCCGACCTCGGCGCTCGACGTGACGGTGCAGCTCCAGGTGCTGGCGATCCTCGACGACCTGGTGACCCAGCGCGGCATGGGCCTCATCTTCATCAGCCACGACCTCAACCTGGTGGCTTCCTTCTGCGACCGCGTGGTGATCATGTATGCCGGGCGGGTGATGGAGATCTGCGATGCCAAGAACCTCGACGCGGCCCAGCATCCCTACACCCGCGGACTGCTGAACTGCCTGCCCAGGATCGACAGCGACGGCCGCGACCTGGCGGTGCTGCGCCGCGATCCGGCCTGGATGGAGCACGGCCTGTGAGCGGCGAGACCGGCAGGGCGATGATCGAAGTCGACAAGCTGAACGTGATCTTCGGCCTGGGCGCGGACCGCGTGCATGCGGTGCGCGACGTCTCCTTCCGGGTGCCCGAGGGTACGACCTTCGGCCTGGTCGGCGAGTCGGGTTCCGGCAAGTCGACGGTGCTGCGCGCGCTCAGCGGGCTCAATCCGGACTGGAGCGGCCGCGTCGCGGTGGCCGGGCAGGCGCAGAAGCCGCGGCGCGACAAGGCCTTCTACAAGCTGGCGCAGATGGTCTTCCAGGACCCCTACGGCTCCCTGCATCCGCGCCACACCGTCGACCGCATCCTGATGGAGCCCCTGGCGATCCACCGCCTCGAGGATCCCGAACGCCGCATCGAGCGGGTGCTGGGCGAGGTCGGCCTCGGTCCGGACTTCCGCTTCCGCTACCCGCACCAGCTTTCCGGCGGCCAGCGCCAGCGCGTCGCCATCGCCCGGGCGCTGATCCTCGAGCCGCGCATCCTGCTGCTCGACGAGCCGACTTCGGCGCTCGACGTCTCGGTGCAGGCGGAGGTCCTTAACCTGCTGCAACGCCTGAAGCAGGAGCGCGGCCTGACCTTCGTCCTGGTCAGCCACAACCTCTCCGTGGTCGCCCACATGTGCGACGACCTGGCGGTGATGAACCACGGCGTCGTGGTGGAGGAACTCGCCGTGGCCCAGTTGAAGCGCCGCGAGCCCCAGCACCCCTACACCCGCCAGCTCATGGTGGCGAGTTTGGGTTACGATCGCGCTGCAGTCGACCGCTTCGAGGATTTCGCGCGAGAGGGGTAACCGGTCGGGACGGAAGTTTAGGATGGAGATCTGGCTTGGAGTGATAGGTGCCTTCGGAGGAGCTATCGTCGGTTCAGGAGTGGGGGGGGGTGATTTCCTATTTCTTGCAGGAGAAAGCCCTGAGCGAAGCAAGGAAAGATCGAGCTGCCGATCTCATGCAGATAAATAAAGCGCTCGGCAATGCACTCATCTTTAAGATGCTCCGAATCTATTCGAATA